>JADLCO010000001.1 GCA_020847115.1 Pseudomonadales bacterium
CGGTGTCGGACCAGTGAGTGAGTTTGCGCCGCTCCTCCCAGGGAAAATCGAACAGCGTCGCCAGCATCTGGGTGGTGAGCTCGATGGACACTCGGTCCACCCAATCGAAGGTTTCGTTGCGGGGCAGGGCGTCGAGAATCTGGCCGGTGCGCTCGCGGATACCGGATGCCAGCTTCATCAGGTTCTCGGGCCCGACGGCCGGCGACACCACGGCGCGCTGCTCGTCGTGCTTGGGCGGGTCCATGGCGATGAACATCTGGATGTCGAGGCCGAGGTTGCCGTCGTCCAGGGTGATGCCGCCTTTCTCGGACGAAAATACCGGGTGGCTGGTCTCCACCTTGACGATATCGTTGAACTTGGTCACCGACCAATAGGGGCCGTAGGCGCTCGCCTTGCAGTAGTGCACCGGCGCCTCGCGGCGCAGGCGCGCGAAATAATGGCCATAGGTTTCGGAAGCGAAAATTTCCGGAGCCGCGACATTGATGTCCTCGAGCGGAATCGCCTGGATATGTGCCGGAATGGCAGTCGCAGAAGAATGTGAACTGGTCATGTGGATTTTCCCCCGTGGATGCTTTGTCCGGTCCAGCATGGAATCTGGCCGGCTTCGGGGAGGGACTTTAGGAGAATGGGGCAGAGCTGACACAGATCAATAAATGCCAACAGCAGGTCCGAAAGTGACAGATCCCGCCTGATTGCCTGGCAGCCGAGGGGCGACGGTGAAAATGATTCAGCTCAGGCGATCGCGGAAGATGAAAAACGCCGCGCCGACCAGACACAGGCCGGCCCACAGGTAATCGAGCTTGAGGGGTTCTTTCAGGTAGAGCAGGGAAAAGGGCACGAACAGACTCAGGGTGATGACTTCCTGCAGGATCTTGAGCTCCCCGACGCTGAGCACCTGGTGGCCGATGCGATTGGCAGGCACCTGAAACAGGTACTCGAACAGCGCAATGCCCCAGCTGGCCAGTGCGGCGACCAGCCAGGGCTTGTGCTGCAGCTCCTTGAGGTGTGCATACCAGGCGAAGGTCATAAAGATGTTGCTGCACAGCAGCAAAGCTACTGTCGCGGCGACGGGCGGCATGGCGAATCCGTTGCGATCAGGCGGGGTCTAGGCGCAGCACGCTGCCTTCGCCATCGGCGGCGATGAGCAGCCCGCCGCGGTGATCGACGCTCAACCCCCCGGCGAAATCCAGCGGGCAGGCGGCGCCCACGGGTAGATTCTCGGCCATGGCGAGGCATTCGCCGCCGTCGGCGACCGGTTGCGCCAGCACTGCGCGGCGGCCGCGATCGAGGACATGGAGCCGGCCGTCGACATAGGCGAGACCGCGGGGATTGCCGAGCCCGCCGATGGCGGTGGTTACGGCGCCATCCTGGATGCGTGCTACCCGGCCGGCGCCGGCTTCGGATACATAGAGGGCACCCCCGATGCCGATCACGTCGGTGGGGTGGTTCAGTCCGGAGACCAGCACCTGCGCGTGGCCAGAGCCGTCGATGGCGAGGATGGCGCCATCGCTGGCCCGCACGGCGAATACCTGGTCGCCCGATCCGGCGCACAGGCCCTTCAACTCGCCCAGTTTCTGCGCCTGCAGGCGCGTTTGGCCGGTGGCCATCTGGTAGCGCAGCACATCGCCGCGAGCAGTGGTCATCAGGATTTCGCCCGGGGCTCCGGGCGCCACTGCGCGAACGAAGCGCGGCGCCGATTTGTCGAGCGGACTGCCGATATGGCTGATCCGACCCCGTGCGTCGAGGGCCGCCAGGCTCAGGCCGTCGACCACCAGTGCCGTGCCCGATGGATCGCAGGCGATGCCCCAGGGGCCAACCCAGCCGGGCGGCACCAGCACCCGCTCGCGGCCGCTGCCGTCGGGGCTCACCTCGGCGACGCCGCCATCGACATAGTGGGAAAGAAACAGGTGGCCGGCGCGGTCGATGGCGAGATTGTCGATACCGGGTCGCACTCGGGCGATGACCTGCCAGCGACCGGTGGCGGGGTCGATTTTCGCCACTTCGCCGTTGCCGGCCTGCGGTGAGATCAGTTCGCCTGCCGGTGTGAACTTGCAGGCGGTGGGGAACAGCAGCCCGTCGGCCACCTTTTCAAGCTGGCCGGATTCGGGATCGACTCGCCAGATCTCGCCGCGCGGCACCAGCGGAAAATACAGCTTGCCGTCGGGGCCGCCGGCCAGGGCATTGGGGCCGTCGAGGTCGGCGGCGATCAGGCGCGGCGTCCGGTCGCTGTCCGGATAGAGTTCGAACATGCGGCCGCCGGGGCGATGTTCGTCGATGAACAAGCGGCCATTGAACACGGTGACGCCATTGGCGCTGGGCAGGTCGTCGGCGACGAAATCGACGCGGCCGTCAGGGCGACGTCGGCTGACCCGTGCACTCATGACCTCGGTTGCATAGAGGTTGCCGCGGGCATCGAAGGCGACATCGTCAGGCCCGGTGACGGGGCCGCCGTTGCTGGCGATGTGGTCGAGCGCTCCCGTGGCGGTATCGATGGCGGTGATCTGGCTGCCCATGGCCTGGGCCACGTAAAGGCGGCCGTCCGGACCGAATTGCATGCCGTTGGCGCCGAACAGTTGACTGGCGGGAGTGATTCGCTCGAGCCGCCAGCCGGGGGCGAGTTTCGCGTTCCCGGCTTCGCTGCCGTGCAATGCGGTGAAACGGTTCATGGCGGTTCCCCGGTGTTTTTATGGAGGACCGGGATTGTTGCGGCAACTATGGGTTTTCGGCAATCGACCAAGAACCGCAGGGCAAAAAAAAGCCGTCGCCCGCGGGCGACGGCTTTTGCGGGTACCGCCGATCAAGCCTGAACTGGCAGGTTGAACAGCCGCTTCACGTTGTCGTGGAGGATGGCGTTCTTCTGTGCTTCGCTCAGGTGGGCGGTCTGATTCTTGAGGATATCCTGCGACCAGGGCCAGGTGGCGTCGGTGTGGGGATAGTCGTTGGCCCAGATCAGGCAGCCGCTGTTGACCACGTCCTGGTTGAGGTAGGCGGTGGCGTCGTCCTGGAAGGTGAAGGCCACGTTCTTGGTGATGTACTCGCTGGGCATCTTGCTGAGCTTGGATTCGGCGATGGCCCCCAGGCGCTTGACGGCGTGGTCGGCGCGGTAGGCGTAGTGGGGGATCCAGCCGGCATCGGCTTCGGCGATGACCATCTTGAGTTTGGGGAACTTGTCGAAGGTGCCACCGAACAGGAATACACCCAGTACGTCCTGGACGCTGCGCATGATGTTCATGAAGCCGTTGGCCAGCGCGCCACGCTTGGGTGCCAGGGCTTCCTTCACGCTGTTGTCATCGGAGGTCAGGATGTGGAAGCAGATCGGCAGGTCGAGATCGGTGGCCGCCTGCCACAGGGCATCGTATTCGGGACTGTCGTAATCGCCGTGCTGGGGACGGCCCGGCATCATCATGCCGACCATGCCCGCTTTCTTGGCCTGCTCGAAGTCCTTGATGGCTTCATCGACGGACTCGACGGCGGTCTGGGCCAGGCCGAACAGGCGGTTCGGGGCGCCGGCGCAGAAGGTCTCCAGCCAGCGGTTGTAGGCGCGCATGCAGGCGGACTTGTAGGCGAAGTCCTTGTGGGTGCAGATCACCATGCCGATGGAGGCATAGATGATCTCGGCGCAGACGCCGTCGCGATCCTGGGCTTCGAGGCGGAATTTGGGATCCCAGGCAGCCTTGGGGATGTCGTCGAACTTGGCGTTGCGGAACTTGGGCAGCTCGTTGGCGGGAACGCCGGCAGCGCCCAGCAGGGCTACGGGGATGACGTCTTCCACGCCCGGGATGTGGAAGATGTGCCCACCGCCGGGTGCGTCCACGATCCGGGGAGCCTGATCGCGAAATTTGGGCTCGATGAAGTCGGTATAGCAGTTTGGCGGCTCAACGATGTGAGAGTCCGCGGAAATCGCCGGCTTGAGCATGGATGCTGCCTCCTGGAAGCTGGACGTGGGGTTAGCCGTTGGGTGTTGGTATAGGGTTGCGGCCGGGTCTTCCCGGCGGCGGCAAGTACTCCATAAATCTACCGGTAAGTCAACTTTGATACTGGCGCGTATACCGGCGGCTCTGTGAACTGCCGGTCGCACTCCATGCCGGGCGCTGCGTCAACCGCTTGCGACGTCGGGAATGTCCTCGCGCAGCAGCACGCCATCCCGCTCGAGCTGCTCCACCTGGGCGGCGGACCAGCCCAGGTGAGCGTGCAGCACCTCGAAGTTGTGCTCTCCCCGATAGGGCGTCTCCAGCTCCTCGATGCCGGGATGGTTGCGAAAGCGCAGTGGCATGCCGGGCATCTCGAAAGCCCCGGCACCGCGCTGGGTGACGGTGCGCACGGTGCCACGCGCCTTCAGGTGGGGATGGGCCATGGCTTCGGGCACCGACAGCACCGGTGCCACCGGGATGCGGGCTGCCTCCAGCCGCCGGATCGACTCGGCATCGCTGGGTTGGCGCTGCAGCCAGTCCTCGATGATGGCGATCAGCTCGTCGCGGTTGCGGATGCGGTCGTTGATGTGGGCGAAGCGGGCATCCTCCATCAGCTCCGGCATCTCGATCGCCTCGCAGAAAGCGGGCCACTGCTGGGGAGTGGCGACGATCATGATGTAGCCGTCGCGGCCCTTGAAGGCCCCGGTGGGACAGAGCATGCGGGCATGGGAGCCATTGCGGGCCGGGACGACACGGCCGTTGCTGGCGCTGTAGACCCCCACCGACATCTCATGGCCGTGGAACTAGCTGTCGAGCAGGGTGATGTCGAGGTAGTCGCCGCCACCGCCCATGGCGCGGTTGAACAGGGCGCCGTTGATGGCTGCCAGAGCATGGGTGCCGGTCATGGTGTCGCCCAGCGCCGCGCCGGGCAGGCTGGGACCCCGGTCGGCTTCGCCGATCAGGCTGCTGATGCCGGAATAGGCCTGGCCGATGTAGTCGTAGCCGGGCAGTTCCGCCAAGGGTCCGGTCTGGCCGAAGGTGGAGATGGAACACATGATCAGCTCGGGATTGAGCTGACTGGCCACCTCCCAGCCGCAGCCGAGGCGGGCGATGGCACCGGGAGCGAAGTTCTCGATCAGCACGTCGACCTTCTTGATCAACTCGTGGAGAATCTCCCGGCCGCGCTGGGTCTTGGGATCGAGGCAAAGGCTTTTCTTGCCGCGGTTCTGCTGGAGGAAATAGATGCCGCGACCGCCTTTCTGGTAGCCCAGATAGCGCACCTGGTCGCCGGTGGGCGCCAGTTCCACCTTGATCACCTCGGCGCCCAGCTCCGCCATCATCCGGGTGCAGGAAGGGCCGGCGACGTGCTGGGTGAAATCGAGCACCTTGATGCCATCGAGAATGTGCTTGCGCTTCATGGTCGCTTCCTCAGTATTGGAATTATCAGCTGCCCTGAACGCTACTGCGCGGCCTTGCGGTACGTCA
>JADLCO010000002.1 GCA_020847115.1 Pseudomonadales bacterium
ACGCTCGCGTACCGTGTCCGGGCTGCCGGCGATGATGAAGCCGCCCTCCACCAGATCGCCCCAGGACATGTGCGCGGCCTCCTCGAAGTTGGGCGAGAACTGCGACAGGGCGCCGGACTTGATGGTCTTGATGGTGCGGTAGCCGGGCGCATCGGCGAAGCCGGGGGCGATGTGCAGGCAGCGGTTGAAGAAGTAGTTGACGTGTGGGGCGTAGAGCCGCTCGGCCTCGGCGTCGGTCTCGGCCACGCAGATGGTCTGGGCAAAGCCGGCGCGGTAGGGCGATTCGTCGGGTTCGTTGCGCTCGGTGAGCCGGTCCCAGTAGCCCTGCAGCAGCGCCTTGGCGCGGATATAGCCGGAAAAGCTCAGGTACGAGTAGGAATAGACGTTGTCGAGACAGAAGTCGTAGGTCTCCACTGAGCCGCCGCCGGGGATATGGATGGGTGGTGAGCTCTGAATCGGCTTGGGCCAGGGGTTGACATAGCGCAGCTTGGTGTAGCGGCCGTTCCAGGCGAAGGGCTCGGTCTCGCGCCAGGCCTTTCTGATCAGATCGTGGGCCTCCTGGTAGCGCTCCCGGGTCAGCGCCGGAATATCGCCGTAGCAGTAGTTGGTGTCCATGGAGGTGCCCACCGGGAAGCCCGCCACCAGGCGCCCGCCGCTGATCACGTCGAGCATGGCGAACTCCTCGGCGACCCGGATCGGCGGGTTGTACAGCGACAGCGAGTTGCCCAGCACCACGATGGCGGCGTTGAGCGCGCGCCGCGAGATCGCCGCCGCCATGATGTTGGGCGAGGGCATCAGGCCGTAGGCATTCTGGTGGTGCTCGTTGACGCCGAGGCCGTCGTAGCCAAGCGAGTCGGCGTACTCGAGCATGTCGAGATAGTCGTTGTAGACGTCGTGGCCCTTGACCGGATCGTAGAGCTTGGGGTCGATGTCCACCCACACCGAGCGGTGCTTCTTGCGGAAATCGTCCGGCAGATGCGGCCAGGGCATCAGGTTGAACCAGGTGAATTTCATGGGGGATCCCTGTAATGACCGCTGGTCCGGCTGCCGTGCGTGGCAGCGACAGCCGTGCGCGCCAGCGAGTGGTTGGTGGTGGAGCGCGCAGAACCCGGCTTACAGGCAGCCGTCCGGCGTGCAGTAGGCCCCGGTGTCGCGTTCTGCGGCGACCCGGTCCAGCACCTGCAGGAAAGTCTCCTCCCCTTGCGCGCCGGACAGCGAGAGTTTACCGTCGAAGACGAAGAAAGGCACGCCGGTGACGCCTTGGTCACGGGAATAGCGGATGCGCTCGAGCACTTCGGCGCGGCCCTCGGAACCCGTCAGGCGGGCGGCAATCGCGGCGCCGTCCAGGCCCACCTCGCCTGCGATGGCCGCCAGCGTGGCGCGGTCGCCGACGTCGCGGCCGTCGCGGAAATAGGCGCGGAACAGTGCCTCGACCATGGCGTCCTCGCGGTCCTCGGCGCGCGCCCATTCGATCAGCCGGTGGGCATCCAGCGTATTGGCGCCGCGGGCGATGCGATCGAGGTGCAGCTCCAGGCCCACGGCGGCGCCCGCCGCGGTGATCCGCCCGAACATCATCTCGATCATCTGGCGGCCGTACTTGCGCTCGATGGTCTCGCGGTAGGGATAGCCCTCGGCGGGTGCCTCGGGGTGCAGCTGGTAGGGAAACCAGCGAATCTGCACTTGCAGCCCCGGGCGTTGTGCCAGGGCGTGTTCCAGTTGCCGCTTGGCGACGTAGCACCAGGGGCAGACGACGTCGGAGATGATGTCGATTTGCATGGCTAGCTCCAGATTGTGCCTACAGAACCATCACCGCATCCATTTCGACCTGCGCGCCGCGCGGCAGGGCGGCGACGCCGAGCGCGGCGCGAGCGGGATAGGGCGCGGAAAAATAGCGGGCCATCACCTCGTTGACGACCGGGAAGTGGCCGAGGTCGATCAGGTAGACGTTGAGCTTGACCACATCGGCGAGCGTGCCGCCGGCTGCTTCGGCGACGGCCGCGAGGTTGTCGAACACGCGCGCGATCTGAGTGTCGATGCCGCCCTCGACCAGCGCCATGGTGGCGGGGTCCAGGGGAATCTGGCCGGACAGATAGACGGTGTCGCCCACGCGGATCGCCTGGGAATAGGTGCCGATGGCGGCGGGCGCGCGGTCGGTGTGGATCACGGTCTTGTCGGCCATCGGCTGCCTCAATTCTTGACGCGGTGGACGGAGCATACCTGCTTGAGGGTGCGGATGCGGCGCAGCACGTTGGCGAGGTGCACGCGGCTGCGTGCCGCGATCACCATGTTGACCACGCTGGCCTGGGTGTCGCGGTCGCCGACGTTGATGCGCAGGATGGTGGCCTCCTGCTCGCTGACCCGGCTCGCCAGGGTGGCGATGATGCCGCGCTCGGACAGCACCACCAGCTTGAGCTCCACCGGGAACTCGCCCTTCACCGCCGGCGACCATTGCAGCGGCATGCATTTCTCGCGGTTGTCGCGGATGCCGCTCAGGTTCTTGCAGGATTCGCGGTGGATCACCAGGCCGCGCCCCGGGCTGATATGGCCGAGGATGGGATCGCCGGGCAGCGGGTAGCAGCAGCGCGCGAAACTGGTCACCAGGCGCTGGCGGTTGTCGATCAGGATCGGCGAGTCGAGGTTCGGTTCGGCCTGTTCGCGCCGCTGCTCCGGGACCAGGATGTTGGCGACCGCGTAGGCGACCCGGCTGCCCAGGCCGATCTGCTGCAGCACGCTTTCGAAGCTTTCCGCGCCGGTCTCCTTAAGCAGGTGCTTGATCTGGGATTTGCGGATCTGCTTGTAGCTGGTGCCGAACCGGGCCAGGGCCTGATAGAGCAGGCGCTTGCCCAGTTCCACCGACTGATCGTGCTGCTGGTGCTTGAGAAAGTGGCGGATGGCGCTGCGCGCCTTGGCGGTGACCACGAAGTTGAGCCAGGCAGGGTTGGGCTGGGCGCCCGGTGCGGTGATGATGCGCACCCGCTGCCCGCTCTCGATGGCCTGCGACAACGGGCTCAGCTTGCCGTTGATCTCGCAGGCGATGCAGGTATCGCCGACCTGGGTGTGCACGGCGTAGGCGAAGTCCACCGGGGTGGCGCCCGCCGGCAGTTCGATGATCATGCCGTTGGGGGTGAAGACGTAGACCTCGTCGGGAAACAGATCGGTCTTGACGTGTTCGATGAATTCGAGTGAGTTGCCGGCCTGGCGCTGCAGTTCCAGCAGGCTCTTGACCCAACGGTTGGTACGGCCGTGGCTGCCGTCGACCGGCTCCGCGCCGCGCTTGTAGAACCAGTGCGAGGCGATGCCGTAGGTGGCCAGGTCGTCCATCTCGCGGGTGCGGATCTGAACCTCGATGGGCAGGCCGTGCATGCCCACCAGCACGGTGTGCAGCGACTGATAGCCGTTGGCCTTGGGGATGGCGATGTAGTCCTTGAATTCGCCGGCGACGGGCTTGTACAGGTTGTGGATCACGCCCAGCACCCGGTAGCACTCGTCCACCGAGCCGACCACGATGCGGAAGGCGAACACGTCCATCAGCGATTTGAACGAGCGCCGCTTCACCTTCATCTTCTGGTAGATGCTCCAGAGATGCTTCTCGCGCCCGTTCACGGTGGCGTGGATGCCTTCGCGGGCGAGGCGGCTTTCGATCGCGGCCTGGATTTCGGTGACCACGCCGAGGCGGCGGCCGCGCGCCTGTCTCAAGGCCTCGCGGATGCGGTGGTAGCGCAGCGGATAGAGGGCGGCGAAGCCCAGTTCCTCGAACTCCACGCGCATGCCGTTCATGCCCAGGCGCTGCGCCAGCGGCGCATAGATGTCCAGGGTCTCGCGGGCGATGCGGCGGCGCTTGTCCGGCGGAAGTACGCCCAGGGTGCGCATGTTGTGCAGGCGGTCGGCGAGCTTGACCAGCACCACGCGGATGTCCTTGGACATCGCCAGCACCATCTTCTGGAAGTTCTCGGCCTGCTGTTCGGCGCGCGAGGAGAACTCGATCTCGGTGAGCTTGCTGACCCCGTCCACCAGTGCCGAGACGGTGCGGCCGAAGCGGCGGGTGAGCTGGAAGCGCGTGGTCGGCGTGTCCTCGATCACATCGTGCAGCAGCGCGGCCATCAGGCCCTCGCTGTCCATGCGCATGTCAGCGAGGATGGAGGCGACCGCGATGGGGTGGGAGATATAGGGTTCGCCGCTGTGGCGGAGCTGGCCCTGGTGGCCGCTGCGGGCGTATTCGAGGGCGCGGATGACACGCCGGACCTGGGCCGGCGGCAGGTAGGTGGCGAGCTTGCGTTCGAGTGCGCCAACCGCCTCCTGGCACGCCGCTCCGGGGTCAGTCTTCGCCGGCCAGGGGCGCATCGTCCTCGAAGACATAGGGCGGTGGCTCGGTCACGCGCGACAGGTCGAGGGAGAGGAAATCCTCGACTTCGTCGGCCTCGTCGAGAATCGATCTGTCGACCAGCCCCTCAGCGATCTCGCGCAGTGCCACCACCGTGGGCTTGTCGTTTTCCCAAGGCACCAGGGGTTCCTTGCCGCCGGTGGCGATCTGACGGGCCCGCTTGCTGGAGACCAGTACCAGATCGAAGCGGTTGTCGACTTTTTCCAGGCAATCTTCGACAGTGATTCGGGCCATGATCGGTCTCGGAGAGTGGCTTGGCCGCCCCGCGGGGCGCGGCGAAGGGCCGACAACTATAACTCAAAATGGCGCTCAGGACAGCAGTCCGTCGAGCAGCGCCGCGTGGCGCTGCTGCTGGGCCTCGAGCCGCAGGCGCTGGGCGCGCACCACCGCGGCGAGTTCGTCGAGCGCGGTGTCGAACTCGTCGTTGACGATCAGGTAATCGGCCTCGACGTGGTGCGAAATCTCCTCGCGCGCCTGCGCCAGGCGGCGCTGGATGACTTCGGCGCCATCCTGGCGGCGCCCGGTCAAGCGCCTGAGCAGGCAGTCGAGCGACGGCGGCAGGATGAAAATGTGCACGCAGTCCGGGCGCAGGCGGCGGACCTGGGCAGCACCCTGCCAGTCGATCTCCAGCACGATGTCCACCCCCGCCGCGAGGCGTTCTTCGACCCAGCGCTCGGCGGTGCCGTAGAGGTTGCCGAACACCCGCGCGTGCTCGAGAAACTCGCCGCGGCCCACCATGTCCAGGAATTCCGCTTCGCCGACGAAGTGGTAGTCGACGCCGTCGTGCTCGCCGGGGCGCATCGCCCGGGTGGTGTAGGACACCGACACCTGGACGTCGGCCAGCTTGCGGACCAGCGCCGCGAGCAGGCTGGTCTTGCCGGCACCCGAGGGCGCCGACACGGTAAACAGGGTGCCTTTGCTGGCCATCTCGCTGCTCCTGATCCAACCGGCAACCCGCCATCGCGGGGCCGGATTCATTCGAGGTTTTGCACTTGTTCGCGGATCTGCTCGATCAGCACCTTCATCTCCACCGCGGCCTGGGTGGTGGCGGTGCCCAGGGACTTGGCGCCCAGGGTATTGGCCTCGCGATTGAGTTCCTGGGCGAGGAAATCGAGCCGGCGCCCGACCGGTTTGGACGTGCCGAGCACGCGGCGAAACTCGGCGCAGTGGGTGTTCAGGCGATCGAGTTCCTCGGCGACGTCGGCGCGCTGGGCCAGATAGACCAGCTCCTGCTCGAAGCGGTCGCGGTCGATCGCCACCGCCAGCTCCTCGATCCGCTCGCGCAGCTTGCGGCGCTGCGCGGCCAGCAGCTCGGGCAGCGCCGAGCGCGCCCGTGCCACTTCCTCGTCGAGACGTTCCAGGCGCTCGGCGATCAGCCGCGCGAGCTGGGCGCCCTCGCGCGCGCGCTCGGCCACCAGGGCTTCCAGTGCGGTCGCGAACACCGCGGTGGCGGCGCTCGCGCGCGCCCGTGCATCGGGCGCCGCGGTGCGTACCACGCCGGGCAACGCCAGGAGCGCCACCGGCGCCAGCGGCGCGCTCTCCGGCAGGCGCGCCGCGAGGTCCGCGCAGACTTGCAGGTAGGCGTCGAGGCGGTGCTGGTCGATCACCAGCTCTCTCGTTTCCCCGTTTTCACCAAGGGTCAGGATGGCGTCCACCTTGCCCCGTGCCAGGCGAGCGCGCAGCGCTTCACGCAACGGCATTTCCAGCTCGCGCAGGCTCTCGGGGAGGCGAAAATGGGGCTCGAGAAAACGGTGATTGACCGAGCGCAGCTCCCAAGTCAGGGTACAGTCCGGCAACTGCGCGCTGGCGCGGGCAAACGCGGTCATGCTGTGGGGCATGGAACGGGCTCAACATGCGGCTCCGCCCATGGTAACAAAGGCGCCGCGATAACGGCCGCAATGCCGCGATGCACTACAATAGCCGGTCTGACGATGGTGCCGGCCCCGAGATGCAGGCCGGCCGGAGAGGAGTGATCATGACCAGACCCAGTGGCCGGCGCCCGGAGCAGTTGCGCCCGGTGAAGATCGAGCGCGACTTCACCAAGCACGCGGAGGGTTCGGTGCTGGTGTCCTTCGGCGATACCCGGGTGATCTGCACCGCCAGCGTCGAGGCCGGCGTACCGCGCTTTCTCCGGGGCAAGAACCAGGGCTGGCTCACCGCCGAATACGGCATGCTGCCGCGCTCCACCAACGAACGCATGAACCGCGAGGCGGCGCGCGGCGGCCAGGGCGGCCGCACCCAGGAGATCCAGCGCCTGATCGGCCGCTCGCTGCGCGCGGCGCTCGACATGGGCAAGCTCGGCGAGCACACCATCACCGTCGATTGCGACGTGATCCAAGCCGATGGCGGCACCCGCACCGCGGCGATCACCGGGGCCTGTGTGGCGGTGGTGGATGCGCTGCGCCACCTCCAGCGCCGCAAGCGCATCACCACGGACCCGCTGCGCCACCTGATCGCCTCGGTTTCGGTGGGGGTATACAAGGGTCAGCCGGTGCTGGACCTCGATTACGCGGAGGATGCCAGCGCCGAAACCGATCTCAACGTGGTGATGACTGCCCAGGGCGGGTTCGTCGAAGTGCAGGGTACTGCCGAGGGCGCGCCGTTTTCCGGTGCGGAGCTGGAGGCGATGCTGGCGCTGGCGCGGCGCGGCATCGCCGATTTGGTGCGGGTCCAGCAGATGGCGCTGGCGCAGTGAAACCGGCGCCGGTCAGGGCTCGGCGATGTCGTAATCCACGATCACCGGGGCGTGGCTCGAAAACGCCTTGGCCTTGTAGATGACGGCGTACTCCACCGTGCGCGCCAGCTCCCGCGATACCAGCTGGGTATCGGTGCGCCAGCCGTCGCCCTTGCCCTGGGCGCCCGCGGGCCACCAGCTGAACTCATCGGCGTCCGCGCAGCCCAGCCGGAAGGCATCGGCGTAGCCGATCTGCTCCCGAACCTGGCGCCACCAGTGCTCGTCCTCGGGTCGAAAGCCCCATTCACCGCGGTGCCGGGCGGCGTTTTGTACGTCCGCCGCGTCACCCACCATGCCCCAGCCGCCGCAATAGATGTAGCGCCGGCGCTTGCGGGTGATCTTGTCCAGGTGGGCCTGCAGGGCGGCGAAAAAGCGTTCTTTCGCCTCCTGGTCACCGGGCTCGGTGCCCTGGGGTGCGAGCAGGGATACGACGCTGAGGGATTCGAAATCGGCTTGCAGATAGCGGCCGTTGGTGTCTTCGCCACTGGCCATGCCGAACCCGTAGATGATCGCCTTGGGCACGGTGCGGGTGTAGATCGCCACGCCATCGCGATGGGGGTCGGCGCCATCGAGGTAGTAGGCGGTGAAGCCGTCGAGTTGGAATTCGGGCCGATCCTCGATTTCGGGAATGCGCGCGCGCAGATCCTGCAGACAGATGATTTCCGCGTCCTGGCCGATCAGCCAGTCGAACAGGCCGCGGGCGGCGGCTTGAAAAATCCCGTCGCAGGATAAGCTGATGACCCTCATGATCGCCCCTTGTGGTGTCGCTCGATATCATACCCCATGGCTATGCCGCGCCGCATCCGGTGCGTCCTGCCACATGTCGTGGAGATCTTCATGCAGACGTTTCAACGGCGTTTCATCGAGCTTGCGGTGGCCAAACAGGCCCTGGCATTCGGTCGCTTTGAACTGAAGTCGGGGCGCATCAGCCCCTATTTCTTCAATGCCGGTCGTTTCTGTGACGGCGGCAGCCTGGCGGTGCTGGGCGAATGTTACGCCGCCGCCATCATCGCGTCGGAACTGACCTTCGATTTTCTGTTTGGTCCCGCCTACAAAGGCATCCCCCTGGTGGCGGCCACCGCCATCGCCCTGGCCGAGCGCCACGGCCGCGACCTGCCCTGGTGCTTCAATCGCAAGGAGGCGAAGGAGCACGGCGAAGGCGGCGTGCTGGTCGGTGCGCCCGCACGGGGCCGGGCGCTGATCGTCGACGACGTCGTCACCGCCGGTACCGCCATTCGGGAATCGGCGCGCCTGCTCACCGCAGCCGGCGCCGAGGTGGCCGGCGTGGTGCTGGGCCTGGACCGCAGGGAGCGCGGCCCGGGCGGCGAATCCGCGACCGGGGAGTTGGCCGCGACCCTGGGCGTCGCCGTGGTCAGCATCATCGACATCGACGACATCATCGAATACCTTGACGCCGGCGCGCCGGACCAGGCCGCGGCGGTACGCGCGTACCGCAGCCGCTACGGCGTGCGCGCCGACAACAACAGCGATCGGGAGCTGGGCACGTGAATCTTCGCCGCAACCGCGCCGGTGGCGCGATCCTTGTACTGGCCCTGGCGTGGAACGCGATTCCGGTCGCCGAGGCCGCGAACCTGTACCGTTACCGCAATGATCAGGGCGTGCTGGTCATCGACCACACGGTGCCGGCGGGCGCTGCGCAACGGGGTTATGAAATCCTCGGCCGCGACGGCAAGGTGATCGAAACCGTGCCAGCTGCCGGCATCGCTGCGGTGCCCGAGGAACGCCCCGGGCCGGCGAGTTCTGCGGAGCAGCGCAGCGAGCGGGAGAAGGTCGATCAGTATCTGTTGACCAGCTACAGCTCGGTTGCCGACATCGAGGCGGTCAAGGCGCGACGCATCGAGGAGGTCGCGCGCGAGATCGGCGTCATCGAGGTCCGGCTCGACGAACTGGGCCGGCGCCGGCTGGCGCTGGAGGAGCGCGCCGCCAACCTCCAGCGCGGTGGCAAGCCGGTCTCCAAGGAGTTGCTGGCAGAATTGGAGACCGTGGCGGCGCAAGCCGCGCAAGCACGCGCGCAGCTCGCCGAACGCCAGCTCCAGCGCACCGAGCTGGCGGAGCACTACGACGCCTATGCCCGCCGCTTCACCGAACTGAAGACGCCGGTTGCGGCGACGCCACCAGCAGCGCCGGCGCCAGCAGTGACCACTGCTCCGGCCACTGCTCGGTAGGCCGGGCGGCGAACCCCGAGCGCGCAAAGCGCCGCAGCTTGCCTTCGATCAGCGCCAGCAACAGCCCGGTGATGGCCGAGGGCGTGGTCCCGGGGGCGAGGCGCTCGCGGGCCTCGCCCTCGCGCAGCACCTGGCGGAACTGCGTCTCCAGCCGCTCGTAGAGCTGGCCGATGCGCAGGCGCAGGCGGTCGGTCTCGCCCACCAGCGCGTCCCCGGTCAGCAGCGGCACCATGCCGGGGTTGCGCTCGGCGAACAGCAGAACCAGCGCAGCGATCTGATAGAGGCGCGCGCCGGCCTCCGGGGTCTCCTGGAGGATGACGCGGATGCGCCCGAACAGCGCGTCTTCGATGAACTCGATCAAGCCCTCGATCATCCGTGCCTTGCTGGGGAAGTGGCGATACAGCGCCGCCTCGGAAATGCCCAGCTCGCGCGCCAGCGCCGCAGTGGTGACCCGGCCGCAGGGCTGGGCCTCGAACAGCTTGGCCAGGGCTTCGAGAATCTCGCGCCGCCGCCCCGAGTTGCCGTTGACCCGAGACATGGTTCAGCCGGGCTGGCGCGAGATCAGCGTGCCCACGCCGATGTCGGTGAAGATCTCCAGCAGCACGGCATGCTCGACCCGGCCGTCGATGATGTGCGCGCTGGTCACCGCATGGGCCACCGCGGCCAGCGCGGTGCGGATTTTCGGCAGCATGCCGCCGTGGATCACGCCGCTGTCGATCAGGCGCTCAACCTCGGCCGGCGACAGCCCGGTCAGAACCTCGCCGTCGGCGCCGAGCAGGCCGGGCACATTGGTCAGCAACATCAGCTTTTCCGCGCCCAGCACTTCGGCCAGCTTGCCGGCCACAAGGTCGGCATTGATGTTGTAGGATTCGCCGCCGGCACCGGCGCCGATCGGCGCGATCACCGGGATGAAGCCACCCCGGGTCAGCATGTCGATGACGTCGGTATTGATCGCCGACACCTCGCCGACGTGGCCGATGTCGATGATCTCGGGCGCGTCCATCTCCGGGGTCTTACGCGAGACCACCAGCTTGGTGGCCTGGATCAGCCCGCCGTCCTTGCCGGTGATGCCCACCGCGCGGCCGCCGGCATCGTTGATCAGGCCCACGATCTCCTTGTTGACGGCGGCGCCCAGGACCATCTCGACCACGTCCATGGTGGCGCTGTCGGTGACGCGCATGCCGTCCACGAAGCGCGACTCGATGCCGAGCTGGGTGAGCAGATTGCCGATCTGCGGGCCGCCGCCGTGCACCACCACCGGGTTCATGCCCACCAGCCGCATCAGCACGATGTCCCGCGCGAAGCTGCGCTTGAGGCGCTCGTCGACCATGGCATTGCCCCCGAACTTGACCACGATGGTCTTGCCGGTGAATTGCTGGATGTAGGGCAGGGCCTCGGTGAGTACGCGGGCGATCTGCCCGGAACGGTCATGGGTCAAGGGCATGGGACAGGCACCGGTCGGTGTGGAGGAAGCTCAAATCTGCAAGCGGTAATCGGGCGCGACCTCATCGAGCAAGGCCTGGAAGCGCGCGCGGATGGCGTCGAGCTGCGCGCGATCCTCGGCCTCGAAGCGCAGCGTGATCGCGGACTCGGTGTTGGCGGCGCGCAGCAGACCCCAGCCGCCGGCGAACTCGACGCGCAGGCCGTCGAGGTCGATGGTCCGTGCGTCCTCGAAGCGGGCGGCAGCCCGCGCCCGTTCCACCAGGGCGAACTTGTCGTGCGCGGGCACCGGCAGGCGCAGCTCGTCGGTCGCCACCGTGGTCTCCAGGGTGGCCAATACGCCGTCCAGGGTCTGCTCCCGCCGCTCCAGGATCTCCAGCAGCCGCGCCGCGGCATAGAGGGCGTCGTCGCAGCCGAGCCAGCGGTCGCGGAAAAACAGGTGGCCGCTGAGCTCGCCGCCCAGCGGCGCGCCGAGTTCGGCGGTCTTGTTACGGATGTGGGCATGACCGGTGCGGGACATCACCGGGCGCCCGCCGTAGCTGCTGATCAGGGTGCCCAGGCGGCGCGTGCACTTGACGTCGTAGACGATGTCGGCGCCGGGGTGCGTGGGGAGGAGGTCGCGGGCGAAGATCAGCATCAGCTCGTCGGGCCAGACGATGCGGCCGCTGCCGCTGACCGCCACCAGGCGATCGCCGTCGCCGTCGAGCGCGATGCCCAGGTCCGCTCCGGTGGCGATCACGGCCTTGCGCAGATCCTGGAGATTGGCGGCGCACGCCGGATCCGGCGGATGGTTGGGAAAGGTGCCGTCGATTTCGCAGTACAGGGGTATGGGCACGCAGCCCAGCGCTTCCAGCAGCCGCGGGGCGATTTCGCCGGCGGCGCCGTTGCCACAGTCGACCACCACCTTTCGGGACAGCCGGATCGGGATGTCGCCGACGACGGCCTGCAGGTAGTCGTCTCGGACGTCCTGGGCGAGCCGTTTTCCGGTGCCCTGGGGCCACCCCTGCGCCAGCATCCGCTGGCGCAGTTCCAGCAGCGCCTCGCCCTGCAGGGGCGCGCCACCCAGGGTGATCTTGAAGCCGTTGTCGCCGGCCGGATTGTGGCTCGCCGTGACCATCACCGCAGCCGCGATGGCAGGCAGGCGGGCGGCGGCGAAGCACAGCAGCGGCGTGGGTACCAGGCCGATATCCACCACCTCGCCACCGCTGGCCATCAGGCCGCCGATCAGGGCGTCGGTGAGGGCCGGGCTGCTCACCCGGCCGTCCCGCGCCACCGCTACCCGGACGCCGCCGCGCTCGCCCACCATGGCGCCGAGCGTCCGCCCCAGGGCCTCGGCGAAGGCGGGAGAAATTTCGCTGCCGGCGGCACCGCGGATGTCGTAACCCCGGAATACCGACTCGGGGTAGCCATCGGCGGCGCTGGCCGGCGCCGCTTCTGCTACGACTGGCGGCGGCGCGGTCGCCGGGCTATCGGCGCTTTCGCGCTCGACCACTGGTGCAGTGCGCCGGGTCGGCGCCGACTCGGCACGCGGCCCGGGCGCAGGCAAGCGCTGCCACGCCCAACGCCCGGCAACCGCCAACAGCGCCAGCGCCAGCAGCCAGGGCCCCAAGCGCGCCGCGGCCACCAGCGCCGCGGCCGGTGCGTGCGCGGCTGCGGTCGCCGGCGCTGGCTGTAGGTTGGCCTGCCAGTCGGCAATGCCGGTGACGGGTGCACTGGCCGGCGGCAGGTCGCTCGCGGTGCCCAGGGTCAAAAACGGCTGGGGGGGCACGCCCGGCGCCTGCTGGGTCAGCGTCAGCCGGCCGGCGATTGGATCGAAACGCAGCTCCCGCGCCAAGGCCGCTGCCGGGAGCGATACCAGAACGACGCCGGCGGGCCGGCCGGCCACCGGAATCGGCGCCGCCAACAGCAGCGCCCAGTCGGCTTCGGCATCCTTCAGTGCGGCCACCGCGAACCCCTGGCCGCTCAGCACCGAGCGCACCAACTGCTGCGCGACGAAATCGGTGGGCGCGAGCGCTGTGGCTTCCACCACCAAGCGCGCCGCCAGGATATCGGGGAAGCGCTCCCGCAGCGCGGCCTCCGCGGCTGCATGGTCGCCGGACAGACCGTCGCGCGCGACCGGATCGGCGGCAAAGGCCGACAGCCGGATGCGCCACCGCGCCAGGGCATCGGCGGTGGCCGCAGCAGCGGCCGCTGCGGCCTGTTGCGCGGTGGTTGCGACTGCCGTCGCCTGGGGTTGGGCGATCAGCCGCTGGTGCAACCAGTTGCCCGCTGGCCCCGGTACCAGCAGTGTCAGCAGCAGTGCCGCGACCAGCACCGGCTGCCGGAGCAAGCCGGGGAGTCGGTGGAGTACTGCCAGGTTCACGCCAGCCGCTCCGCAGAAGGCGACCGGTCGGGCGCAGGTCCGGCCATGGCCTGGGCGATCTGATCGATCAACAGTCGTGCCAACTGTGCCTTGGGCAGCCGCGGCGGGCGCTGCGGGCCCAGCGGCGACACCACCAACACCTGATTGTCGTCGCTGCCAAAGCCGATGCCGGGAGCGGACACGTCGTTGGCGATCACCAGGTCCAGCCCCTTGCGCGCGAGTTTGCCCCGGGCATTGTCCAGCAGATTTTCGGTTTCCGCCGCGAAGCCCACCACGAACGGGCGCTGCGGCAGTGCCGCCACGGTGGCGACGATGTCCGGGTTGAGTTCCAGTTCGATGGTCAGGGTGGCGTCGGATTTCTTGATCTTCTGCGCCGCGGCGTTGCGCGGGCGGTAGTCGGCCACGGCCGCGGCGGCGATGAAGACATCGGCATCGGCGACCTCCGCCAGGCAGGCGTCGAGCATTTCCACGGCGCTGGTCACGGCGATGTGGCGCACGCGTTCGGGCACCGCCAGCGCCACCGGACCACTGATCAGCACCACCGCGGCGCCGGCATCGGCGGCGGCGGCGGCAAGGGCGTAGCCCATCTTGCCGGAGCTGTGATTGGACAGATAGCGCACCGGATCGATGGCCTCGCGGGTCGGGCCCGCGGTGATCACCACCTTGCGGCCGTCCAGGGCCCCGCTGGCGAACAGCTCTGCGAGGCGCGCGGCCAATACCTCGGGCTCTTCCATGCGCCCCTCGCCGATATCGCCGCAGGCCTGATAGCCGGCCGCGGGTCCGAACACCCGGATGCCGCGGGCGCGCAGCCGGTCGAGGTTCTCGGCGGTTACCGCCTTGCTCCACATGCCCTGGTTCATGGCCGGGGCCACGGCCAGGGGGCAGCGGCTGGCCAGGCAGGTGGCGGCGAGCAGGTCGGGCGCCTCGCCGTGGACCAGGCGGGCGAGAAAGTCGGCGCTGGCCGGCGCCACCAGGATGGCATCCGCCCAGCGCGCCAGCGCGATGTGACCCATGGCCGCCTCGGCGGCGGGGTCGAGCAGATCGCAATGAACCGGGTGCCCGGACAGCGCCTGGAAGGTCAACGGGGCGACAAATTCGGTGGCGGCCGCGGTCATGGCAATCCGCACTTCGGCGCCGGCCTGCTGCAGCAGGCGCAGCAGCGTGGCGCTCTTGTAGGCCGCGATGCCGCCGGTTATGCCCAGCAACACGCGCTTGTTGGCGAGGGTGGCCATGCCGCTTTGGTTTCTTCCGTCCGCCGAAGGAGTTAAGAAGGATTAAGATGCCGCAAGGCGCAATCTTACCGGACAAGCGTACTGGACAAGGAGGTCCCCATGGCGATCCGCCACTGGCCTGTCGGCGAGCGGCCGCGGGAGAAGCTGCTCGCGCGCGGCGCCACGGCGCTGTCGGACGCCGAGCTGCTGGCGATTTTTCTGCGCACCGGCCACGCCGGCAAGAGTGCCGTGGAACTGGCGCGCGACATCCTCGGCGAATTCGGCGGCCTCGCCGCGCTGCTCGCCGCCGATCAGCGGCGCTGCTGTGCAACCCAGGGCATAGGGCCGGCCAAGTACGTGCAGCTGCAGGCGGCACTGGAGCTGGCCCGCCGCCACCTCGCCGCGGGCCTGGAGCGCGGCGTCGCCTTCTCCGCGCCGGGGGACGTCGCCCGCTACCTGCAGATCCATCTGCAAGGGCGGCCGCGGGAGATTTTCGTGGCCCTGTTCCTCGACACCCGCCACCGGCTCATCGCCACCGAGGACCTGTTTCAGGGCACCATCGATGGCGCCAGCGTGCATCCGCGCGAGGTGGTGCGCCGCGCGCTGCACCACAACGCCGCCGCGGTGATCGTCGCCCACAATCACCCGTCCGGCGTCGCGGAACCCAGCGGCGACGATCAGCGCATCACCACCCGGCTGCGCGAGGCCCTGGCGCTGGTGGAGGTGCGCCTCCTCGACCACCTGGTGGTGGGCGCCGGCCAGGTGGTGTCGCTGGCCGAGCGCGGCCTGCTGTAACGGACGGGCCGTTTGCGTTTCCCCCATTGCTTTGCTATAAAGCACGGCTCGCTGTGGGGGGCGACTGCCCCGCCAAAATCGAATCAGAGGCGGATCCGATGTCCAGAGTGTGTCAGGTGACCGGGAAGCGGCCCATGGTGGGCAACAACGTCTCCCACGCCAACAACAAAACCAAGCGCCGGTTCGAGCCGAATCTCCATACCCATAGGTTCTGGGTCGATTCCGAGCGCCGCTTCGTCAAGCTCCGCATCTCCACCAAGGGGTTGCGGATCATCGATCGCCTGGGCATCGAGCAGGTGCTCGCCGACCTGCGCGCCCGCGGCACCAGGATCTAGGAGACCGTCATGGCCAAATCCAACCGCGATCTGATCAAGCTGGTGTCCAGCGCCGGTACCGGCCACTACTACACCACCTCGAAGAACAAACGCACCACGCCGGAAAAGATCGAGTTCAAGAAGTACGATCCCGTGGTGCGCCAGCACGTGGTCTATCGGGAAGCCAAGATCAAGTAAGGCGCCCGCGCCGCGGCAGCGAAGGAAACGAAGGCCCGGTTTTTCCGGGCCTTTTTTGCATCCGCTGCGCAGGGCCAGCATGCCATGCCGGAGCTGCCCGAAGTCGAGACCACCTTGCGCGGCGTGGCGCCCCGCCTGCTGGGTCGGTGCGTCGCTGCGCTGCACCTGCGCCAGCCGGCACTGCGCTGGCCGGTGCCGCCAACCCTGACGGCGCTGTTGCCCGGGCAGCACATCCACGGCGCCCGCCGCCGCGGCAAGTATCTGCTGTTCGCCCTCGATGCCGGCCATCTGCTGATCCATCTCGGCATGTCGGGCAGCCTGCGGGTGATCCCGGCCGACCAGGCGCCGGGGCCGCACGACCACTTCGATCTGCTGCTCGACGACGGCGCCATGCTGCGCTTCACCGATCCGCGCCGCTTCGGCGCGCTGCTGTGGGTGGCGGGCGACGTCGAGCAACATCCATTGCTGTGCCGGCTCGGCCCGGAACCCCTGGACGATGTCTTCGACGCCGACTATCTCCATCGACGCGCCCGCGGGCGGACGGCACCCGTGAAGAGTTTCCTGATGGACAGCCGCGTGGTGGTGGGCATCGGCAACATCTACGCCAACGAGATCCTGCACCACAGCGGCGTGCACCCGCTGCGCGCCGCCGGCCGCATCGGCCTGGGGCGCTACCAAGCGGTGGTGGCGGCGACCAAGGAGGTGCTCGCCGGCGCCGTGGCCCAGGGCGGGACCACGCTGCGGGACTTCGTCGGCGGCGATGGCAAGCCGGGCTACTTTCGCCAGCAGCTGCGCGCCTATGGGCGCGGCGGCGAGCCCTGTCGCGACTGCGCTGCGCCGCTGCGCGAAGTGCGGCTCGCGCAGCGCACCACGGTTTACTGCCCGCGCTGCCAGCGTTGAGACGCCGCGCTCAGGCGAAGCGGGCTTTCAGCGCGTTGGCCACCACCCCGGGGACGAACGGCGAGATGTCGCCGCGCAGGCTGGCGATCTCGCGCACCAGCGAGGAAGAAATGTAGGACAGCTTTTCCGACGGTGTGAGGAAAATGCTCTCCACGTCCGGCGCCAACGCGCGATTCATGTTGGCGAGCTGGAACTCGTATTCGAAATCCGAGACCGCGCGCAGGCCGCGAATCACCCCGCAGGCGCCGCTGTCGCGGACGAAATTCACCAGCAGGTAGTCGAAGCCGCGCACCTCGACGTTGTCGACGTGGGCGAGCGCCGCCTGGGAGAGGTCGATGCGTTCCCGCAACGAAAACAGCGGTCCCTTGCGGTCACTGCTCGCGATCGCCAGGATCACCCGGTCGAACAGGCGGCAGGCACGTTCGACGAGGTCGATGTGGCCGTTGGTGATCGGATCGAAGGTGCCGGGATAGACGACGATTCTCATGGGCGGCTCCAGAGCGGTGGCGCATGGTAAAACAATTGGCAACAGGGGCTCAAATGCAGCGAAACAGCTGGCAACGCACCGCACCGGCCACAGCTTCCCGATGTCGGCACCAGCGCTCGGGGAGCGCCGGCGGCGGCCGGTCGCGGGCGGTTTCGAGGTAGATCCAGGCCCGCTCCGCCAGCCATCCCGGGGCGGCCAGCGCGCGCAGTGCGGCAGCGGGCGCGGCGGCGGCGAAGGGTGGGTCGACGAAGGCGATGTCGTAGGGCGTCGCAGGCGGCGGCCCCGCCAGCCAGGCGAGAGCGTCGGCCTCGATCACCTCGGTCATCCCGGCGCCGAGCAGCGCGCAATTGGCGCGCAATGCCCGCGCGGTCTCGGGATCGCGCTCCACCAAGGTGACCCAGGCGGCGCCGCGGGACGCCGCCTCCAGACCCAGCGCCCCCGAGCCGGCGAACAGGTCGAGACAGTGTGCGCCCGGGCAGTGGGGCTGCAGCCAGTTGAACAGCGTCTCCCGCAAGCGATCGCCGGTGGGCCGCAGGCCGGCGCGCGCGGGAAACGCCAGGCGCCGCCCGCGCCACTGCCCGGCGATGATGCGCACGCTGCCCGCCGCCGCGGATCTGGCCATGCGCTGCGCCATCTGTGCTCCTCACCGGGGGCCGGAGTGGTAGCATACAGCGCCCTCGAACGGACCGCCGGAAGGCCATGAGCAGCGACGAACATTCCGCGCCAGACGCGCCCGCTCGCGGCGGGCTGTGGTCGCTGTTTCGCCGCCGCAAGGGCGCTGACGGGGAAGCCGCGCCGGCGGTGAGTCCCGAGCCGCCGCCAGCCGTGGCGGCGGTGGTCGAAGTCGCTGTGCCGAGCACGCCCGCGGCAGAGCTTTCGCCGGCCCCGGCCGAGGCGCCGCCAGCGGCCCCTGCACCCGTGCCCGACGCCCCGGAGCCCGCCCGCCGCGGGTTGTTCCGCCGCGCCCTGGCGCGCACCGGTGCCGGGCTCGGCGCCCTGCTGCTCGGCCGCAAGGCCATCGACGCTGAGCTCTATGAGGAACTCGAAACCCAGCTGCTGCTGGCCGACGTCGGCGTCGAGACCTGCGGCGAGGTGATCGCCGAGCTGACCGCGCGCGTCAAGCGCCGCGACCTCAAGGACGCCACCGCCCTGCGCGAGGAGCTGCGCGCGCTGCTGGTGGAGCGCCTGCGGCCGTGTCAGCAGGCGCTGCCGGCGCCGCCGGGCAACCCCCAGGTGATCCTGGTGATCGGCGTCAACGGGGTGGGCAAGACCACCACCATCGGCAAGCTCGCCCACCGGCTGCGGCAGCAGGGCCGCACCCTGTTGCTGGCGGCCGGGGACACCTTTCGTGCCGCCGCGGTCGAGCAGCTGCAGGTCTGGGGCGAGCGCAACGGCGTTCCCGTGGTCGCCCAGGGCAGCGGTGCCGACAGTGCCTCGGTCATCTTCGATGCCATCCAGTCGGCCCGGGCGCGGGCCCTCGACGTGGTGATCGCCGACACCGCCGGCCGCCTGCACACCAAGGACAACCTGATGGCCGAGCTGGCCAAGGTGCGCCGGGTGATGGCCAAGCTGGACCCCGACGCGCCCCACGAGACCCTGCTGGTGCTGGATGCCGGCACTGGCCAGAACGCGGTGGCGCAGATGCGCCAGTTCGGCGCCGCGGTGCCGGTCACCGGGATCGTCCTCACCAAGCTCGACGGCACCGCCAAGGGCGGGGTGATCTTCGCCCTGTGCCGGGAGTTCGGCGTGCCGATCCGCTTCGTGGGTCTGGGCGAAGGTGTCGGCGACCTGCAGGAATTCGATGCCGAACTGTTCGTCGAGGGCCTGCTGGCCGCGCCCGAGGCATGATTCGCTTCGAGCAGGTCCACAAGCGCTACCCCGGCGGCCACGAGGCGCTTGCCGGCGTGAGCTTCGAACTCGGTGCCGGGGAGTTCGCCTTCCTCACCGGGCATTCCGGTGCCGGCAAGAGCTCGCTGCTGCGGCTGATCCTGCTGCTCGAACACGCCTCCAGCGGCCAGGTGCTGATCAACGGTCGCAACCTCGGCCGCCTGCACCGCAGCCAAATTCCCCACTACCGCCGCAACCTCGGCGTGGTGCTGCAAAACCACCACCTGCTGCTGGACCGCAGCGTGTACGACAATGTCGCGCTGCCGCTGCTGGTGTCCGGTTATCGACCGCGCGACATCGGCCGCCGGGTGCGCGCGGCGCTCGACAAGGTCGGCCTGCTGACGCGCGCCGGCAACCGCCCGCTGGAGCTGTCGAGCGGGGAACAGCAGCGCGTCGGCATCGCCCGCGCGGTGGTGCACACGCCGCGCATCCTGCTCGCCGACGAGCCCACCGGCAACCTCGATCCGGAGCTGTCCGCGGAGATCATGCAACTGTTCAGCGCGTTCAGCGACATCGGCGTCACCGTGCTGGTGGCGACCCACGACATCGGCCTGGTGGGCGCACTGGGCAAGCGGCGGCTGCGGCTCAGCAACGGCCGGCTGGCGGCTGCCGATGAAGAAGTCGCGGTCGCCTGACGGCGGGCGCCGCGCCGCGCCCCGGCCCGGCGCCCGCGCCCTCCGCACCCGCTGGCGCGACCGGCTCGGGGCGCACCTCGACCAGCATCGCCAGGTGGCGGCGCACAGCCTGCGCCGGTTTTTCGCGACGCCGCTCCAAAACCTAGCCACGGTGCTGGTGATCGCCATCGCGCTGGCGCTGCCCGCCGGGCTCTATCTGCTGGTGGCCACGGTGCAGCAGTTGGCCGGCAGCCTGGAAAGCGCCAATCGGGTCACGCTGTATTTGCGCGCCGAGGCTGCCCCCGACGCCATCCCGGCGCTGCGCCACAAGTTACAGCGGCACCCAGCAGTGGCTGCCACCACCTATGTGTCGCCAGCAGAGGGGCTCGCCCAATTCAAGGCTCAGTCCGGGTTCGGCGACGTGCTCGAATTGCTGGACGGCAACCCGTTGCCGCCCGTGATCCTGGTGACCGCGAACGCCAGTGCCGATTCCGCCGCCCTCGCCGCCGAGGTGGGGAGCTGGCCGGAAGTGGACCAGGCGCGGCTCGACAGCCAGTGGCTGGCGCGGGTGCGGGCGATGGCCGCGCTCGGCCGGCAGCTGACCCTGACGCTGGCGGCCGCGCTGGCGCTCGGCGTGTTGTTGACCGTCGGCAACACCATCCGGCTGGCGATCGAGAACCGCCGCGAGGAGATTCTGGTGCTCAAGCTGGTGGGCGGCACCGACGCCTTCGTGCGCCGCCCGTTTCTGTACCTGGGGTTCTGGTACGGATTGTCCGGTGGCGTCTGCGCCTGGCTGCTGCTGGCCACCGGCCGGTGGTGGCTGCAACTGCCGCTGGATCGGCTGGCGGCGCTCTACCAGGCGCGCTGGACGATCGCGCCGGTTGGCGCGACGGCATTGCTGGCGCTCGCGGGGGTCGCCGCAGGGCTCGGGATCGCCGGCGCGAGGCTCGCGGCCGGCCGCCAGATGAGGTCGATAGAGCCTTGATTTCAAAAATGAAAAATCCACCTGGAACTTGCCGGTCGGCTTGCCATCCAAGGGCGCAGTGATAGAATCCTCCGCCCCTGAATTCGCGAGGCAGTCATGAACGAGAGTCTGCAGGTTGCGAATACCCTGGTTCCCGGCGGCAATCTAGCCGCCTACATCCATGCCGTCAGCGCCTTTCCGGTCTTGTCCGCGGAGCGCGAGCGCGAGCTGGCCGAACGCCTCCATCACCACGACGATCTGGATGCGGCGCGCACCCTGGTGTTGTCGCATCTCCGGTTTGTGGTCCACATCGCCCGCTCCTATGCCGGCTACGGCCTGCCGCTGGCCGACATCATCCAGGAGGGCAACGTCGGCCTGATGAAGGCGGTCAAGCGCTTCGATCCCAGCAAGGGCGTGCGCCTGATCTCCTTTGCCGTGCACTGGATCAAGGCCGAAATCCACGAGTATGTGCTGCGCAACTGGCGCATCGTGAAGGTGGCCACCACCAAGGCGCAGCGCAAATTGTTTTTCAACCTGCGCAGCAGCAAGAAACGCCTGGGCTGGCTCAATAACGAAGAGGCCGTGGCGGTCGCCGGCGAGCTCGGCGTCGCAGTCAGTGAAGTGCGCGAGATGGAACAGCGCCTGGCCGCCAGCGATGCCGCCTTCGATCTCTCGGTCGACGACGACGAGGATACCGCTGCACTGGCGCCCTCCCAGTACCTGGAGGACAGTGGCGCCGACCCCGCCATCCTCGTCGAGGAGGCAGACTGGGAGGAGCGCACCCAGCACCGTCTGAACGCCGCGGTCGCCACCCTCGATCCCCGCAGCCGCGACATCCTCGAACAGCGCTGGTTGCACGAAGGCAAGGTCACCCTGCACGACCTGGCCGCCAAGTACGAGGTATCGGCCGAGCGCATCCGGCAGCTGGAGCAGACCGCCATCCGGAAGATTCGCGGATTGATCGAACTGCAAGCCTGATGCGGTTGGCGTTCATCGACACCCGGGCTGCGCCGGGCGCGGCCTTTTCTTTGCCGCCGCGCCGGGCCAAGCGAATGCGCCGGAATTCGGCATGAACCCAGGGCGCCTGTGCATCGCGGCTACTCTCGGCCTGAGTGCCGTCGCGATGGGTGCGTTCGGTACCCACGGCCTGCGTGGCATCATCGGGCCGGAGCTGCTTGCGGTGTGGCGAACCGCAGTCGACTACCAGATGTTTCATGCTCTGGCCTTGCTGGCACTGGCCTTGGCGCCGGCCAGCTCGAACGGCGGTCCGGTCAGCTTCGCCTGCCGGAGTTTCGTCCTCGGCATCCTGCTGTTTTCCGGCAGTCTGTATCTGCTGGTGCTCTTGGGCCGGTCCTGGCTCGGTGCGCTCACGCCACTCGGCGGCCTGTGTCTGATGGCCGGTTGGGGCGCACTGGGCATCTACGGCTGGCGGGCAGGGCGCGGGTTGCGGCGATGACCGGTCACGACGAATCCGCGTCACCGCTACCCGAGCGCCACCAGCGCGCCGTACGCAGCTATGTGGTGCGCACCGGGCGGATGACGCCGGCGCAGCGCCGCGCCCTGGACGAAGACTGGCCCAGTTACCGCCTGCGCCTGGCCGATGGCCCGGTGCAGTGGCCACAGGTATTCGGGCGCATCGCGCCGGTAGTGCTGGAAATCGGCTTCGGGATGGGCGATTCCCTGCTCGCCATGGCCGCCGCGGAGCCCGGCATGGATTTCGTCGGCATCGAGGTCCATCCGCCCGGGGCTGGCAGCCTGGCTCACGGCGCGGCGGCGCTCGGGCTCACCAACCTGCGCATCTATCTCGCCGACGCCCTCGACGTGCTCGACGACTGCATCCCCGATGCCAGCCTGGCGCGGGTGCAGATCTACTTCCCCGATCCCTGGCCCAAGAAGAAACACCACAAGCGGCGCCTGGTCCAGGCGCCGCTGATTCGTCGGCTGTGCGCCAAGCTCGCCCCGGGGGGCCTCCTGCACTTGGCCACCGACTGGGAGCCCTACGCGGTGCAGATGCTGGAATTCCTGGTCGCCGAGACGGACCTGCGCAATCTCGGCGATCCCTTCGTCGAACGGCCGCCATTCCGGCCCCCGACGCGCTTCGAGCGGCGCGGCGAACGCCTTGGCCACCGGATCCGCGATCTGTTGTTCGAGCGCCGCCGCTGAGCCGTCCGCTGCGGCAGCAGTTGGGATTGGGTTACCATGGCCCACTTCTGCCACCAAGGAACCATCCATGAATCGATCGCTGATCCCACTGGCGGTAGCCGCCAGCCTGTTGCTCGCCGGCTGCGAACAGAAGGCCGCCGACCAGCCAGCCGGCGGCCAAGCGCTGGACACGGACGCCGCCAAAATCAGCTACATCATGGGCGTCAACATCGGTTCGCAGATGAAGGCCGACCAGTTCCAGCTTGATTCCGGTGCTTTCCTGCGCGGCGTCGAAGACATGATGGCCGGCAAACCGCCGCAGCTGAGCGACGAGGAAGCCAATGCCGTCGTCAAGTCCTACCAGGAAAAGCGCCAGGCCGCGCACGAGGAAGAGCACAAAAAAGCCGCCGCTGCCAATCAGGAGGAAGGCCAGAAATATCTGGCCGAAAACGCCAAGCGCGAAGGTGTCACCGTGCTGCCCAGCGGTCTGCAATATCGCGTGGTCACCAAGGGTGATGGCAAGGCGCCGGTCGCGACCGACACCGTGGAAGTCCATTATCGGGGCACGCTGATCGACGGCACCGAGTTCGACAGCTCCTATGCGCGCAACAAGACGGAGACCTTCGGCGTCAGCCAGGTCATCCCCGGCTGGACCGAAGCCCTGCAATTGATGCACGAGGGCGACAAATGGGAGCTCGCGATCCCCTCCGATCTGGCCTATGGCCCCGGCGGTTCGGGCGGGGTGATCGGCCCCAGCCAGGTGCTGCTGTTCGAGGTCGAGCTGATCAAGGTGACTCCGGGCGAGGCGCCTGCCGAGAGCCAGTGACCGGCGCTGGATGATCCCAGGGGGGCTGCGGCCCCCTTTTTTTCTGGCGTCCTGCAGTTGGGCGCCGTCAGCCGCGCCGCAGCGCCTGCCATACGCAGAATGCGAACAACCCGGCGAAGGCCATCAGGGTCCAGCCCGGAATGCTGATGCCGAACAGTGACCACTGGATTTCCGCGCAATTGCCGTCTCCGCGCAGTAGCAAGCCCAGGGCATCGGCGAAGGGCAGCGCATCGAACAGGTATTCGGTGGGTGGGCCACAAGCTGGAACCTGATCCGCAGGCAGGTTTTGCAGCCATAGCTGGCGCGTCGAAAAGCTGCCGCCGAGGAGCGCGCTGAGCGCACCCAGGCCACCGTAGACCCGCTGCCCGACGATGCCCGGATCGTGCAGCCCGGCTACCAGCAGCACCAGCCCGGTGGCGATCACGAACACCCGCTGCACGATGCACAGATAGCATGGGTTCAAGTCCATGGCGTACTGTAGGTAGAGCGCGATGGCGATGAGTGCGCCACAGAAGGCGGCGGCGGCGAAGTGGAGCTGGCGGCGCGAGGGCATGGGAATTTCCCGGGGGACGACGGGCGCCGATGCTTTCAGAGCATTCCCGGGGCGTCAAGCCGGTGGCTCGGCCCGGCATGCGTCCGCCAGCGCCGCCATGGTGTCCCGAAAGGCCGCCGTCACCGTCTCTTCCGGCCGGCTCCGCAAGGCCGTCCAGAGCGGCGCCAATGACAGCGGTCGGCGCAGTCGTCGGCCGATGCGCTCCAGGATTTCGTCCATGTGTCCAGGGTCGTCATAGCGCTCCAGCCAGCGCTGCGCCGGTGCCAGGTCGCTAAACCGCCGCGCCTGCTCCGGCAGCAGGGCGCGATGGCGGGCGAGCGCGCGATAAAAGTGGGCGCAGGCCTCCGCCAGCGGCTGGTGGTGAAACTGTGCCCACTGCTGCGCCAGCAGATGATCGAACAGCACGTCCACGACGATTCCGGCATAGCGCCGCCAGGGCGGCTCCACGGACGCGATCAGGCCGCGGATGGCAGGTAGCTCGCCGCACAGGGCGTCGATCCGGCGGTGGCGCCGGATGCCGGCTGCGACGCCGGCTGGGTAGCGGTCCCGCAGTGGCCCTTTGACGAAATCGCCCAGCAGACCGCCGACCTGAAGCTCGGGGTCATCGCCGGAAAAGTACAGATGGGCCAGGTAGTTCACCGGTCACCGCAGGTCAGGGCCGCGCCTCGGTGGCGAGCCCGTACTGCGCGTAATAGGCGGCCAGGAAGTCCTCGAAGGACAGCCGGTCGCCGGCTTCCAGGGCCGTCTGGTCGCGCCACGATTGCTCGGCCTGGCGGCGGAATGTCGCCAGCACCTCGGCGGGCTGGGGGGTGGCCAGGAAGTATTCCCGATGACGGTGGGCGTGGCCCAGCGCGGTCTGGAAGTAGGTGTCGCCGGAGTCCTTCATCTCGGCGAGAATGCGCGCCGCGGGCGTGGTGGAGGGATCGTCGATGCGCCCGGCCAAGGAGCCCACTGCGGCGGCATGCGCATCGGTGCCTTGGGCGTCGTCGAGCAGCGCCGCGACCGGGCCCAGCGCGGCGAACAACTCCCGCGCCCAGTGCGGCAATGGCTGGTGGCGGCCGAGGATTGCCAATTCCAGATTCGGGTCGCGGCCGTGGTAGACCACCTGCAGCTGGTTGGCCTGCAGCAACCGATGTTCCGCGTCGTCGGTCGGTGGACTTTCGGCCAGCAGGCAGAGCAGCAGGAACACGTCCAGAAACCGGATCTGCGTCGCATCGATGCCGATCGGCTGGTACGGATTCAGGTCCAGGCAGCGCACTTCGATGTACTGAACCCCGCGGCGGCGCAATGCCTGCAGCGGCACCTCGCCGCCGCTGCCCGGCCGTTTGGGCCGGATGGTGCTGTAGAACTCGTTTTCGATTTGCAGCAAAGCGGTGCTGAGCTGCCGGTAGCCACCGTCGGGATCGCGGATGCCGATGGCCTGGTACGGTGGATAGGGGGTGGTGAGGCCGCGGCGCAGCCGCTCCAGGTAGGAATCGAGATCGTTGTAACAGATGCCCAACTGGTGTTGCGCCTGACTTTGATAACCGAGATCGCCCATCCGCAACGAGGTCGCATGGGGCCTGTGCAGGCTGTGGTCATCGCTGCCGAAGGGTTCCAGACGATGGGCGCGGCCCCGGACGAAGCTGCGGCAGACCGCGGGTGCTGCGCCAAACAGGTACAGCAGCAGCCAGAAATAGCGGCGGAAGTTGCGGATCAGGTCGAAGTAGCGACGAGTCCGATAGTCCTGTAACGATTCTCCGGCTTCAGCTTCGGCGTCGTGCAACAGCTCCCAGGTGCCGTCCGGCAGCGACCAGTTGTAATGGATGCCGGCGATGGTCTGCATCAGGCGACCGTAGCGGTGGCCGAGGCCGATCCGATAGATGGTCTTCATCCGGCCGATATTGGAGTTCCCGTAGCGAGCCACCGGAATGTCCTCGTCGCGACCCAGCACACAGGGCATGCTGTCGACCCACAACAGCTCGTCGTCCAGCACGCCATAGACATAGCGGTGGATCTGCTCCAGCGTTTCGAGGGTTGCGGAGATGGATGTGCTCGGCGGGGTGATGAACTCGAGCAGTGCCTCCGAGTAATCCGTGGTGATGCTCGGATGGGTCAGGGCCGCGCCCAGGGCGTGCGGATGGGGGCGCTGTGACAGGCAGCCGCCCGCATCGACGCGCAGACTCTCCTTTTCCACGCCGCGCAGGATGCCGTTGAGGGTGGCGCTGGCGGCCGGCTGCGCCAGCCGCCGCAGACGCCGGTCGAGCGGGGACATGGTTCAGTTGCCAAAAACCGGACGGGAGCTTCCGGCGGGATCGGAGGCTGAAGCTCGCTCTGGAGTTGCAGTCATGGCTTGGGTTCCACTGGGTCTTGGGGCAGTGTAACCCATGGCCGATGACCGGACAGCGGCGCCATATTCCAGTCACGGAAGCGGCGTAGACTGGCGCGGCATCGGGATGTGGAGGTCGCCATGAAAATCACCGTGATGGGCAGCGGCTACGTCGGACTGGTATGCGCCGCCTGCTTCGCCAACGCCGGTCACCAGGTCAGTTGCTTCGATATCGATGGCGCCCGCATCGAGGGCTTGCAGCGGGGCGTCTGCCCCGTCTTTGAGCCCGGCCTCGACGCTGTCATTGCCCAGGCCCGTGGTGCCGGCGTGCTCGATTTCACCGCCGACCCCGGTGCCTGTCGCGACGCCGAGGTCATCTTCATCGCGGTGGGCACGCCGCCCGGCGAGGACGGCGCGGCCGATATCTGCCATGTCCTGAGCGCCGCCGCGCTGGTCGGACAGCATCTCGACCGGCAGACGCTGGTGGTCACCAAATCCACGGTTCCGGTGGGCACCGCCGAGCAGGTGCGTGCGCGCATCGCCCGAGCGCTGGCCGAGCGCGGCCGCAAGCTCGAATTCGAAGTTGCCGCCAATCCCGAATTTCTCAAGGAAGGCGCCGCGATCGCCGACTTCATGAAGCCGGACCGGATCGTCATCGGCACCGATTCGCCCTGGGCGGAAAAATTGCTGCGCCGGCTGTATGCACCCTTCAACCGCCATCGCGAGCGCATCATGGTGATGGACGTGCGCTCGGCGGAACTGACCAAGTACGCCGCCAACGCCATGCTCGCGACCAAGATCAGCTTCATCAACGAGATCGCCAATCTCGCCGAGCGGCTCGGCGCCGATATTGAAAAGGTACGCCAGGGCATGGGCGCAGACCCGCGCATCGGCTACCACTTCATCTATCCCGGCTGCGGCTACGGGGGCTCCTGCTTTCCCAAGGATCTGCGCGCGCTGGAGGCCTCCGCGTTGCAGTCCGGTTATCGTCCGCAGTTGCTGCGCGCGGTGCGCGAGGTCAACGAGCGGCAGAAGCAGCGCCTGGCGGACAAGATCCTCGCCTATTACGGGCGCCAGATCCGCGGCCGCACCTTTGCCCTCTGGGGCCTGGCCTTCAAGCCGCACACCGACGACATGCGCGAGGCGCCGAGCCGCACCCTGCTCGAAACCCTGTGGCAGGCCGGCGCCCGGGTGAGGGCGTTCGATCCTCAGGCGATGGCGCGCTGCCGGGCGCTCTACGGCACCCGCGACGATCTGCTATTGGTGGACACCAAGGAGGCGGCGGTCCAGGGCGCCGATGCCTTGGTGATCTGCACCGAGTGGAAGGGCTTCTGGGCGCCGGATTTTTCCGCCCTGTACGCCCTGCTCAAGGCGCCGGTGATCTTCGACGGACGCAATCTCTACGATCCCGATCAGCTCGCGGCGCTGGGTTTCGACTACCTGGCGATCGGGCGCGGGCTGGTTCCGCCGGATGCCGCCGGACAGGGCCGGCCGGTGCGCGCGGCCTGAGGCCGCGCTGCGCGGTGCGCCGCCGGCCTCAGCGCAGCGCCGGGTCGCGCTGCCGCCGCGCAGCCAGCCGCGGCAGTTCCAGCAGTTGAAACCGGTCGGTGGCGGCCGCGCTGCGCTCGCACTTGAGGCGCTGGCGCAGGTCGCCCCAGTGCACCAGCTCCAGGCGCCCGTCGCGGTGTTCCACCAGCGCGGTGCAGCTCTCCACCCAGTCGCCATCGTTGCTGTACAGCAGCCCGTCGATCAGCCGCAGCTCGGGCTGATGGATGTGGCCGCACACCACGCCGTCCAGGCCGCGGCGCCGCGCTTCGTGGACGGCGGCGCGCTCGAACGCCTCGATCGCCGCACGGGCGTTGCCCACCCGGTTCTTGACGTAATAGGCCAGCGACCAGTAGGGCAGCCGCACCCAGCGGCGCGCGGCGTTGGCGAGCTGATTGAGCCCGAGCAGCAGGCTGTAACCGGCGTTGCCCACCCACCGATTGAGGCGCGAACACAGCACGGCGGAATCGAACAGGTCGCCGTGCAGCAACAGCAGGCGGCGGCCGTCGGCGGTGGTGTGCACCGCATCCATCCGCACTTCGATGCCCAGCAACTGCTGGGCGGCAAGATCGCGGGCGAGGTGATCATGGTTGCCGGGCACATACACCACCCGGGTGCCACCGGCTGCCTTGGCGATGATTCGCCGCAACACTTCCTGGTGGCTCGTGGGCCAGTAGAAACTGCGCTTGAGGGCCCAGAGGTCGACCACGTCGCCGAGCAGATAGAGCTGATCGCAGTGCGTATTGCCGAGGAAGTCGAGGAGAAATTCGGCGCGGCAGCCGCGGCTGCCCAAGTGCAGATCGGAGAGCCAGATGGTGTTGAACTGGTCGGGCACCGGCGCGGCTGGCCGGGGTAGTGCCAGCGCTGGCTCAGGGCTCCTGGACAATGTGATCGTGCTCCGTGGCATCCGGCGTCGCCGCGGTCGGAAACCGGGTGGCGCGCCACAGCGCCGCCGACAAGGGCTGGATATCCGGATCGTGGCCCTCGGCGATCCAGCGCGCGATGGCGGCAGCGACATTGGGGTAGCGCACCCGCACCGCGCGCCCATGTTCGAGCCAGGCACGCACCCTTGCGCCATCCAGCGTGTCCATGGTGGCGGCAAAGCCCAGTTGCGCGAGCGCCATGGCATTGGCGAGCTGCTCCGACTGGCCCTGTACCGGTTTCACCAGCAGTTTGACGCCGAGCTGCAGGGCTTCGCTCGCAAGTTCGAAGCCGGCGCCGCAGATCACGCCTCCGCAGCGCGCCAGCTCGGCCTGAAAGCCATCGCGATTGGGCCGGTGCCAGCGCAGCTGGGCGAGGCCATTGCCGGCGGTGGCGGCTTGCGGGTGATAGATCGCGAACTCATGGTCGGTGAACGGTGCCAGCAGGGCGCGGATCGCCTCCGGCTTCTCGAAGGGCAGATACACCACGATCAGCTGCGGATCGCGATCGGCGGCTGGCTCGCCGACCGGTGCGATGGGTGGCAGCAGCGGCGCGTCAAAGTGGTGCCAATGCAGGCCGAGGGCGACCTCGGCGGGTGCCATCCAGCGCATCAGCAGGCGCTGGTGATAGGCGCCGGGCGGCCGCGGCACCGGGTAGTGAAATGCATACTGATGGCCAAGGCCGACGCAGGGCCTGCCGCGCACGCGGGCGGCCCAGGCGGTGACGGGCTCGAAATCAGTCAATACCAGATCGTAGGGCTCCAGATCCAGTTCGCGAATCTCGCGCAGGAAACGCCGCGGCGCGATCTGCCGGAGTGTGCCCAGGATGCGCACGCTGCCGGCACGGATATCCAGGCTGAAGCCCCGGCACAGGCGGTAAGCGCCGAAAACTTCCATGTCGAAGAACTGGTCGGGATCGCGCCCCGAAAACAGGTAGTCCACCTCCAGCCCCTGGTCCGCCAGGGCCTTGGCCATGGCGCGGGCGCGGGTGATGTGGCCGTTGCCGGTACTCTGTACGCCATAGAGGATGCGCATCAGCCCAGCGCTCCCAAGGCCAGCCACCCGAGGCTGCCCCCCACGGCCGCACCGGCGGCGATATCGGTGGGAAAGTGGACGCCGAGAAACACCCGCGACAGCCCCACCAGGACGGCCCAGGGAAACAGCGCTGGCGCCAACTCGGGCGCCAGGCCGCCGGTCGCCGTAGCCACGAGAAAGGCACCGCTGGTATGACCGGAGGGAAAACTGAATTGATCGGCCGGCGCCACGAAGCTTTGAAAGCCGGGCAGCGCCTGGGCCGGGCGATTGCGCCGCAGGCCCTTCTTGAGCAAGGCGTAGAGTGGCCGTTCGAGGGCGAATCCCAGCATCAGCACCAAGGTCAAGTGCAGGGCGAGCTGCGCGTCCACACACGACAGTGCCAGTGGGGCGGCCAGGTACCAGGGGCCATCGGCGGTTCTGGAGATCAGCCGCCCGGCGCGAGTGAACAACTCGCGGCGCTTGCGCCGCATACACCAGTTGAAGGTGACTACGTCACCCCGATGGATGTGGTCGAGAAGGGATAGAAAATGGGTGCGGGCTCGATCCATGGCCGCAAGGCTAGGCTGGCAATGTGTCACGCCAATAACGGGGGCGTGACCGGGGCGTTACACTGGCGCTCGCGGCGCTGTCAGCGCGCCCGGTTCAGCATGTTGGTCACCAGCCGCTGGTGTTGGGCAAAAATTTCGGCGAAGGGCTCGGCAGCGAGGTGGCGGGCGAGGTAGCCGGCCAAGTGCGGCCAGCGCCGGGGATCGGGCGATTCCCCGCCGAAAGCGGCGTTCATGAACTGGCTGACCACGGCGATGTCCGCGAGCGTCAGGCGGTCGCCGACCAGGAAGGCGCGGTCCCCGATCTGTTCGTCGAGATACCGGTACAGCGGTGGGGCCCGCTCGGCCAGGGCCGCGGCGATGGCGTCTTCATCATAGGGCGTGCCCATCGACTTCAGCAGCACCCGATGGCGAAAGGCGGTGGCGGTGATCGCCGGCGCCAATTCGTAGTCGGCGAACTTCTCCAGCCAGCCGGTGCGCGCTTTGAGCCAGGGGTCGCCGGGAATCAGTTCGGGCGCCGGATAGAGATCTTCCAGGAAACGACAGATGACTGCCGAATCGGCCAAGTAGCGGCCATCCACCTCCAAGGCCGGGATGCGCTTGAGGGGATTGATGCGCTCGTAACCCGCCGGCAGGGCGAAGGGCGTCACCGGCGTGCGCGTGCATGCGATGTCCTTGAGCTGCAGAAACATCTCCAC
>JADLCO010000003.1 GCA_020847115.1 Pseudomonadales bacterium
CTGGCGCGAGGCGGCGATGGCGGCGAGCAGCTTGGCAGCGGACTTCTCCGCCATGCGCTCGATCGTCAGCAACTGCTCGTGGCGGAGCTGGTAGAGATCGGCGACCGAGGCCACCAGCCCGCGCGCCACCAACTGCTCGACGAGTTTTTCGCCCAGGCCCTCGATGTCCATGGCTGCGCGGCTGGCGAAATGGCGGATCGATTCGCGCCGCTGCGCCGGACACACCAGCCCGCCGGTGCAGCGCACCGCGACCTCGCCCGGAGTGCGCTCTAGCGCCGATCCACAGGCCGGGCAGTGCTCGGGAAAGGCGATCTCGCGAGTCCCATCCGGCCGCAATTCCGTCACCACGCGAACCACCTGCGGAATCACGTCGCCGGCCCGGCGCACCAGCACCGTATCGCCGATCCGCATCCCCAGGCGCGCGATCTCGTCGGCGTTGTGTAGGGTCGCGTTGCTCACCGTGACTCCGCCCACGAACACCGGTCGCAGCCGTGCCACCGGAGTCAGGATACCGGTGCGGCCGACCTGAAATTCGACGTCGAGCAGCGTGGTGGCCGCTTCCTCGGCGGGGAACTTGCAGGCCACCGCCCAGCGTGGCGCACGGGCGACGTAGCCCAGTTCGCGCTGCCAATCGAGGCGATCGACCTTGAATACCGCGCCGTCGATGGCGTAATCCAGGGTCGGCCGCAAGGCGGCGAGGCGCTCGAAGTAGGCGATCGCCCCGCCCACGTCCGGCGCGATCTCCAGCAACGGACTGATGGGAAAGCCCCAAGCGCGCAGGCAGCGCAGCAGCTCGCCCTGGGTGCCGGGCGGCGCCCAGCCGTCGATCTGGCCGACTCCGTAGGCGCAAAAGCGCAGCGGGCGCGCGGCGGTGATCCGGGAGTCGAGCTGGCGCAGGCTGCCGGCGGCAGCGTTGCGCGGGTTGACGAATACCTTGTCGCCATCGCGCGCGGCGCGGGCATTGAGTTCGGCGAAGCCGCTGAGCGGCATGTAGACCTCGCCGCGCACCTCGATCAGCGCGGGGACCGCGGCGCCGTGCAGGCGCAGGGGAATGGTGTCGAGGGTGCGCAGATTGGCGGTGATGTCCTCGCCGGTTTCGCCGTCGCCGCGGGTCGCCCCACAGCGCAATACGCCGTCGCGATAGCAGAGGTTGACCGCCAGGCCATCCAGCTTGGGTTCGCAGGCGTAGGCCGGCACCGCGGCACCGCCGAGCCGTTCGCGCACGCGGCGGTCGAAGTCGGCCAACTCCTCGATGCTGAAGGCATTGTCGAGCGACAGCATGGGCTGCAGGTGGCGCACGGGGGCAAAGGCCGCGGCCGGCGGCGCACCCACCCGCTGGGTGGGCGAGTCCGGGGTGCACAGTTCCGGATGCCGGCGTTCGAGTTCCTGCAGGCGACGCAGCAGGCTGTCGTATTCGGCGTCGCTGATCCGTGGTTGATCGTGGACGTAATAGCTCTGGTTATGGGCGTGGAGCTGCGCGCGCAGCGCGGCGGCCTCCTGCGCCGGTTCCGAAACGGGGCGCGACGCCGTCACCGCATCAGCCCGAGTCCGCGCTGCGGCCGTGATCCTGGATGCGCCGCCGGTAGTCGGCTATCGCCTGCCGGGTGAGGGTCGAGCGCCGTTCATCGCACAGCTCGGCATCCAGCTCGGTAGCGACCGCGCGCGCCACGGCAAGCATGTCGTCGAACGCGGCGAGGGGTTCCGGGACATCGCCGATGACCAGGAAAAATGCCACCCCCGGGGTCTGGAAGTCGCGCACCGTGCCCTCGAAGGTGCCGGGTTTGACCGCGTTGGCGACGCTGAAGGCAGGCGCCAGTCCTGCGCCCGACGGCCGGTGGAAGATGTTGCGCTCGCCGAACTCGAGGCCGGCGTGCTGCAGGGCTTGGAACAGGGGCCGCGCAGCAAAGGTGGTACCGATGGGGGCCATCAGGTGGAGCACCACCGCCTCGAGCGGGTCATCGGCCCGCCGGCCGCCGCCGTTCGGAGCCACCCCGCGCTTGCGCCCGCGCCGCGCGGGCGGTGGTGGCGCCGGTTCACCCTTGAACAGCGGCAGATCCTCGGCATCGATGGGCGCCACGTCGCGCGGGTCATCGGAGATATCGATGGTGGGCGCCCCGACGCACGGCTCATCGGCGACCTCCACCTTGACCTCGGGCGGCGCGGCTGCCGGCGTTGCGGCGACCGCCGCCGGGCGAACGGGCTCGGAGTCGGGGGCGATGTCGATCCCGGGCTCCATGGGGTCGGCCACCGGCGTCGGCTCCGGGGTCCGCTCGCGGAACGGCGCGGCGCCCTGGTTCCGCGCCGGATCGCGCCACAGCCGCTGGCGGATCTCCGCCGCGGCATCGTCGTCGCGCACCGCCACCACCCGCGCCCCACCGGACGGCAATTCGCTGTTGAGTGGATCCTGGCCCTCGTCATCGAATATCGGCTGCCGGCGTGGGCCGCGCAGAGCGCCACGCCGCGCGGCGCGCATGCGGCGCACCCCATCGAGCACGATGCCGCACACCAGGAGCGCTCCCAGTACGATCAGCACCTCGCGCGGGCCGAACTCCATCGCTACCTCGTTGTGGTCGGGTCAATTGTCGCGGTCGGGTCGAGGCGCGCGGACATTCGCTCAGGCCTCGGCCAGCCGCACCGCTTCATCCACATCCACGGCGACCAGCCGGGATACTCCGGGCTCCTGCATGGTAACACCCAGCAGCTGGCCGGCAATTTCCATGCTGATCTTGTTGTGGGTTATGAAGATGAATTGTACTTTTTCGGACATCTCCCGCACCAAACGCGCGTAGCGCTCGGCATTGATGTCGTCGAGCGGCGCATCCACCTCGTCGAGCATGCAGAACGGCGCCGGATTCAGCTCGAAAATGGCGAACACCAGAGCGATCGCGGTGAGCGCCTTCTCGCCGCCGGAGAGCAGATGGATGGTGGCGTTCCGCTTGCCCGGCGGCTGCGCCATGATGGCGATGCCGGTGTCGAGGAGGTCGTCGCCGGTGAGTTCCAGGGACGCCCGGCCACCGCCGAACAGCTTGGGAAACAGCGCCTGCAGCGAGGCATTGACGCGATCGAAGGTGTCCTTGAAGCGCGCCCGCGTCTCGCGGTCGATCTTGCGGATCGCCTCCTCCAGCGTATCCAGCGCAGCGCGCAATTCCGCATCCTGGGCATCGAGATAGCCCTTGCGCTCCTCCTCCCGGCGGCATTCGTCCAGCGCCGCGAGGTTGATGGGACCCAGCCGCTGGATCCGGCGGTCCAGGGCGTCGAGTTGCTCGCGCCAGGGCTCGACGGCGGCGTCCTCCGCCAACCGCGCGAGCACCGCGGCGGGCTCGGCACCGAGCGCGTGCAACTGCTCCAGTTGCGCGTCGGCGCGGGTGCGCAGCTCCCGCGCATCGAGGCGCAGCTGTTCCAGCCGGCCGCGCTGTGTCTCGACCCGCTGCTCGGCGAGCGCGCGCGCGGCGTCGGTTTCGCGCAGCTCGGCCTCCAGCGCCTGCGCCGCCGCGCGCACCGCGCCAAGCGCCGTCTCTGCGGCGAGCCGCGCCGCCAGGCGCTGCTGCAACTGTTCCTGGAGGGCCGCGACCGGCGCCTCCACGTCGGCCAGTTCCGCGACCAGGCCGGACTGCCGCTCCAGCAGACGCTGGCACTGCGCCTCGAGGCGTGCCACACCCTGGCGCAGGGATTCCAGCTGCGCGCTCAGCGAACGCTCCCGCAGCTCTAGCTGGTGCAATTCGCCGCGCAGCCGGCGCACCGCCTCGCGCGCCGGACCCAGGGCCTCGCGGCAGGCGTCGCGCGCGCCCGCATGCTCCGCGACGGTCGCATTCGCCGCCTGCAGCTGATCCAGCAGCACCTGCAGTTCGCTACGCGCAGCGCCGACCTCAGCCGCCTCGCGCTGACGCAGCGCCTCGCTCTCGTCGAGCTCCCGGCGCAACCGCTCGCAGCGTTCGGCGAGCTGCTGGCGCCGCGCCGCCGCGGCGCTCTGCCGGGCGCGCAGCTCTGCATATTCGCGCTGCGCCTGGCCGACGGTGCGCTCGGCATCGCGCCGACGCACCTCCAGTTCGCGCAGCGCCAGCTCGACGGCGGCGTGGCGTTCCACCAGCGCCGCCAGCTCGGGCTCGACGGCGGCGATCTCGGCCTCCACCGCGACCAGCTCCCGGCGCTGCAACAGCTCGCCGCGCGCGCCGGCGTCGCCGCGCGCCAGGCGCACCCAGTTGCGGCCGAACCAAACGCCCTCGCGGGTGATGGCGGATTCGCCGGGCGCGAACTGGTGGCGCTGGCCCCAAGCCGCGCCAAGATCCTCGGCGGCGCGCACCCCTGCGAGTAGATTCGCCGCCAGCGTCTGCGCGGCGGTCAGCTTGCTCGCCAGCCAGGGCAGCGCATCCGCCGCGGGGGTGCTTGCGACGCTGTCTTCCAGCAGACACAGGCGGCCCCGGCTCAGGTCGTCGAATTTGTCGCGCAGCGGCTCCAGCGCCGGGGCACAGCGCGCCTGCAGATCACCGCCGAGCACGGTTTCCACCGCCAGCTCCCAGCCACTTTCGACGGCGAGCCGATCCGCCAGTCGGGGAGTCTCCTGCAGCGACCAGGCGGCGAGACAGGCATCGGCATCGGTGTCGCGCGCCGCCTCCAGCACCGTGATCAGACCCGCGCGCCGGCCCTGCAGGGCCTGCAGATTGCCGCGTTCGGCATCACGCGCGGCCGCGATCTCGGCCTGTTCGGCACGCCGCTCGGCGAGCGCCGCGGCCAGCGCTTCGACCTCGTGCTGGCCCCGTGCGAGCAGCTGTTCCTGCGCCACGAGCTGGGCGTCGAGGCCAGCCGCAGCCGCTTCGGGCTCGGTCTGATCAAGGCCCGCGAGCTCGGTGCGCTGCCGTTGTTGGCGCTCGGCGATGCGGGCGATCGCGGTATCCAGGTGGACCACCCGGGCCTGCAGGGCATCGATGCGCCGCTGCAGCTGGGCGCGTTCGCCCCGGCTGGCGTCGCTGCGCCGTTCGCTGTCCTGCAGGCGGGCCTCGGCCTCGTGCTGCCCGTGTTCCGCCGCCGCCAGCTCGCCCGCGACGCGGGCGCGCAGGGGCTGCAGCTCCGCCAGCTCCGCCGCCCAGGCGGTGCTGCGCGCACCGTCTTCGTCGAGATGGCACCGGGTCTCCACCAGATTGTGTTCGATCTGTTCCAGTTCGGCGCGCTGGCGGCGCGCCTGCTCGCGCGCGTGCTGGATGCGCTGTTCCAAGTCCGCCACCTC
>JADLCO010000004.1 GCA_020847115.1 Pseudomonadales bacterium
ATCGTCGACCGCAAGAAGGACATGATCATCAGCGGCGGCGAGAACGTCTATCCTGCGGAAGTGGAGCAGGCCATCTACCAGCACCCGGCGGTGGCCGAGGTGGCAGTGATCGGCATTCCCCACGAGAAGTGGCAGGAGGTGCCCGCGGCCATCATCGTCACCAAGGCCGGCGCGAGCATGACCGAGGCCGATCTGATCGGGCATTGCAACGAGCGCCTGGCGCGCTTCAAGGTGCCCAAGACCGCCTATTTCGTCAAGGAACTGCCCAAGTCCGGGGCCGGCAAGATCCTAAAGACCGAGCTGCGCAAGATGTACGGCGGTTACACCGCGAGCGACAAGTAAGCCTGTCCTGGTGACAACGAAAAGGGGAGGGTGTCACCACCCTCCCCTTTTTTCATGGCCCTATTTTTTAGCCGCTCGCTCCGCAGCACCGCCGGCTTCAGCCCGCCATCACTGCGGCGAGCGCCTCGACCACGTAATCGACATTGGCCTGGCTGATGCCGGCCACATTGATGCGGCTGGAGTTCACCATGTAGATGCCGAACTCGCCGATCAGCCGTGCCACCTGCGCCTCGCTCAAGCCCAGGAAAGAGAACATGCCGCGCTCGCGCTCGATGAAGGCAAAATCGCGCGCCACACCGCGCTCCTGCAGTTGCTCGCGCAGCAACCGGCGCAGACCGTTGATGCGATCGCGCATCGCGCCCAGTTCGGCGCGCCACTGGGCGTCCAGCACCGGATCGCGGAGGATCTCGGCGACGATGGCGCCGCCGTGGGACGGCGGCATCGAATAGATGCCGCGCACGATGTTGTTGACGTGGCTGACCGCGATCTCGGCGCGCTGCGCGCTGTCACCGACCACCGACAGACTGCCAACGCGCTCGCGATACAGCCCGAAATTCTTCGAACAGGAACTGGCCACCAGCATTTCCGGCACCCGCTCGGCGAGCAGGCGCAGGCCCGCGGCGTCGGCATCCAAGCCGTCGCCCAGACCCTGGTAGGCCAAGTCCACAAAGGGCAGAAAGCCGCGCCGCTCGGCGAGGTCCGCCACCGCGCGCCACTGGTCGAGATCGAGATCGGCGCCGCAGGGGTTGTGGCAGCAGCCGTGCAACAGCACCACCTCGCCGCGCGCGGCCTCGGCCAGGGCGGACATCATGGCGTCGAAGCGCAGCGTGCTGGTGGCGCGGTCGTAGTAGGGATATTCGCGGATCTTCAGCCCCGCATTCCCCAGGAGCGGAATATGGTTGGCCCAGGTGGGATCGCTGACCCAGATGGTGGCGCCGGGCGCGGCGCGCTTGAGCAACTCGGCGCCGACGCGCAGGGCGCCGCAACCGCCCGGGGTCAGCACCGTCGCCACTCGCGCGCTGGCGAGCGCCGGGTGGCCGGCGCCGAACGTGAGCTTCTGGATCTCGACATTGAATTCGGGTACCCCGGCGGGACCGATGTAAGCCTTGCTGTCCTCGCCGGCGAACACCCGGCTCTCGGCGGCCTTGACCGCCGCCATGATCGGCGTGTGCCCCGCCTCGTCCTTGTACACGCCGACGCCCAGATCGACCTTGTCGGTGCGGGGATCGGCGCGAAAGTCCGCGATCAGGCGCAGGATGGGATCCGGGGGATAGGGTTGCAGCACGTCAAACATGGCGTTCTCGACGGTGGGAGAAGGGAAGGATTGGCCGGCGGCCGGCCCGCGCATTGTAGCGGCAATGACCGGCGCTGGAACGCCGGCGGGATTCAGTCACCCAGGCGCAGACGCAGATCGGCCAGTCGCTCGGGCGTGCCGACGTCGCTCCAGCAACCCGGGTGGACTTCACCGCTCACGCCGTCGGCGGCAATGGCGGCCGCCAACGCCTCGCGCAGCGGGAAGGCAGTCGCGGGCGGGAACTCCCGCACCAATGCCGGGGCGATCACGGCGATGCCGCTGAAGGTCAGCGCGACCCGCCCGGCCTGTCGCGCCCGCACCCGGTCGGGGCCTTCGAGCCGGTAGTCGCCGGCCGGGTGATGCGCCGGATTGGGCACCAGCACCAAGTGTGCCCGCGTATCCACCGGGAGTACCTTCGGCAGCCGTCGGTAATCGTAGTCGCTCCAGATGTCGGCACTGATCACCGCGAAGGGCTCCTCGCCGAGCCAGGGCAGGGCCTGGCGAATGCCGCCGCCGGTTTCGAGGGGTTCCGCCTCGCGCGACCACCGGACGGTGACCCCGAAGCGGGTGCCGTCGCCCAGGTGCGCCTCGATCTGCTCTCCCAGCCAGGACAAATTGACCACCAGCTCGCGGATACCCGCGGCGGCCAGTTTTTCCAGGTGGTATTCGATGAGCGGCTTGCCACCCGCTTGGACCAACGCCTTCGGCAGCCGCATGGTGAGCGGCCGCAGGCGCTCGCCGCGCCCGGCGGCCAGGATCATGGCACGCACGGTTCCCCCGCCGTCTGCCAGTCCCGATACCAGGGCTGGCGCACCAGTTCCGGCAGCAGCCGCGCCGCAAACCAGGCCGAAAAGCGCTGCGTCTCGGCGTAGTGCCCGGCGACATCGAGCACATAGCGGATCACCAGCGGCAGATCGTCAAGATAACGGGGCTTGCCATCGCGCAGCCACAGCCTGGCAAAGATGCCCAGCACCTTGAGGTGGCGCTGCAGGCCCATCAGGTCGAACCAGCGCCGCCACTGTGGGCGCGCCGCCGGGGGTACCGCCATGGCATCCAGATAACGATCGAAGTAGCGCTGCAGCTCCATCTCGCCGAGGCGGTGATAGCAGTCGCGCAGCAGGGACACCGGATCGTAAGTGGCGGGACCGATCACCGCGTCCTGAAAATCCACCACCCCGAGGTCCGGTTCGCCACGCAGTAGATTGCGGCAATGATAGTCGCGGTGCACCACCACGCGGGGCTGTTCATCGGCGTTCGCCACCAGGGCGGCGTCGATCTCGGCGAGCAGTTGCAGCTCATCCCCGCTCAATGTGACCCCCAGCAACCGGTCGACGAACCAGTGCGGGAACAGTGCCAGTTCCCCTTGGAGCAGCGCCGCGTCGTACGCCGGGAATACCGCGGGATCGGGCTCCGTGCGCTGAATGCTCTGCAGCGCAGCCAGCGCCTGCCGGTAACAGGCATCGGCGGCCTCAGTGCCCAGTGCTGCCGCCATCAGCTCCGCGCCGAGGTCTTCCTGGAGCAGGAAGCCGCGCTCGTAGTCCACCGCATACACCCTGGGCACCCGGACCCCGGCCCGGGCCAGCGCCCGGGCTTTGGTGACGAATGCCGGGAGATCTTCCTGGCTGGGCGGAGCGTAGGTGGCCATCACCGTCGGTTCGGTGGCGACGCGAAAATAGCGCCGAAAGCCGGCGTCGCCCGGCAGGGCGAGCAACTCCAGGGGCTGGCGCAAGCGGCATGCCGCCGGCAGATGCCGGAGGACCCAGTCCGCGAGCTGCTGGGCAGGAATCATGGGCGCTCCGCAGGTATCCGCGGCATTTTAACCTGCTCCACGGGCACCCGCCCCACCTGCTCGGCGGACAACATCGGGTACAATGCCGGCGTCCTAAAAAGGCGATCGTTGTGCCAGTCTTCGCAACCCCAGGCGCCCGGGCGCGCTTTCCGAAACGCCGGTTCATGGCCCGCCGCCTGCTCGGCGCCGCAGCCGCCGGCCTGTTGCTCACCGCAGCAGCGCCCCCGGTGCAGGCGGCCGGCAACCAATGGAACTGCGCCGCGGGCAGTGATGGCCGCTGGCTGTGTTCACCCCGCACCGCACCCCCGGTGCGGCAATACGAACGCCCCCAATGGAGCCCTGCCGTGCGCAGCACCGCGGCCGGCAAGGCGGAGGCCACGGCAGCCGAAGTGGTTCACCACCTCGATTGGGTGCCGCTCGAAGCCCTTGACGCCGAGCAGCGCAAGCAGGTGCAGCCGGGCTGTTGCGGCGCCTACATCGAACCCGTGCGACGCGATCCGGAAGCCAGCCTGCTGCCGCAGAATGCGCCGCTGCGCGCCACCGCGAGCACCACCGACGCGGAGGGCCCGGTTGCGACCCTCAGCGGTGACGTACAGCTCGCCAAAGGCAAGCGGCAGGTGCGCAGCGACCGCGCGCAGATCAACCGCGATACCAACGAAGTCGTCCTGGAAGGCGGCATCCGCTTTCGCGAACCGGGGGTACTCCTGCTTGGCGACCGCGCCCAGCTCGACACCCAGACCCAGGAAGCCCAGCTCGACAACGCCACCTTCGTGCTGCACCAAAGCCGCGCCCGGGGCACCGCCCAGCAGTTCCGCCGCGACGACGCGGGCGTCATCTATATCGACAACGCCACCTATACCACCTGTGAACCGGCGAGCAACGCCTGGCTGCTGCGCGCCGCGAAGGTGCGCATCGATGCCGATGGCCGCTTCGCCACCGCGCGCCACGCTCGCATCGCGGTCAAGGATGTACCGGTCATCTATACCCCGTGGATCCGCTTCCCCGTCGACAGCAGCCGCGCCACCGGGTTGTTGTTCCCACGCTTGGCCATAAGCGAAGAAAACGGCCTCGATTTCGCGCAGCCGATCTATCTCAACCTGGCACCGAATTACGATGCCACGCTCACCCCACGCTACATTCAGGAACGCGGCGAGATGCTCGAAGGCGAGTTTCGCCATCTCTCACTGTTCGATGATACGGTGCTGTCGGGGGCATGGCTCGGCGACGACGCGGGCGGTAACGACTCCGACGAAGATGTGGATCCAGTCTCCGGCAAGCACCGCTTCGAGGGCAAGGACCGCTGGCTGGTCGGCATCGACCATCTGGGCGGCATGGGACAAGCCTGGAACACGCTGATCAACTACACCGAGGTCAGCGACGTCGACTACTTCCAGGACCTCGGCGCCTCGACGCTGGAGGCCAACGGCCAGGCCCATCTGCTGCAACTGTTCTCGGCCGGCTACCAGCTCGACCACTGGCGCATGAACGTCGCCCGCGTCGAATACCAGACCATCGCCGAGGATCTCGAACGCCAGTACCAACAGTTGCCCCGCATTGATCTGGACGGCGATTATCGCTTCGACGACCTCGACCTGCTGTTGACGCTCAACCATCAATACACCCTATTCGATCACCCCGACGACACCAAGGTCACCGGCGACCGACTCCGCACCGACTATGGGCTGGCGTGGGACAAACGCTGGATGTGGGGTTTCGTGCGGCCCGGCGCCAAGCTCAAGCACCTCGGCTACACGCTGGATGACCCGGTGGTGGTGGATGGCGACGACAATCCTTCCGTCACGGTGCCGGTCGCAGACTTCGATGCCGGCCTGTACTTCGAACGCGATACCACCTGGTTGTTCAAAGGGTTCACGCAGACCCTGGAACCCAGACTCTACTACCTCAATGCCAAGTTCGAGGATCAGACCGACCAGCCGGATTTCGATACCTCGGACCTCACCTTCAGCTATCAGCAATTGTTTCGCGACGATCGCTTCTCCGGCGGCGACCGCATCGGCGACGCCAACCAACTGACCATAGGTCTGACCAGCCGCATGCTCGACGCACGTGGAATGGAACGGTTGCGCGGCAGCATCGGTCAGATCCAGTACCTAGATGACCGTTACGTTTCCTTGGAGCCGACCTTCACCAAGGCATTCCTGAAATCCCTGTCGAGCCCCGGGGATCTGGCGGATGCCACCAAACGGGAGACCGCCCGGGCGCTGCTGCGCGAGGAGTCCCCCTACGCCGCGGAGCTGGCCGCCCGCCTCGGCGAGTACTGGCGCCTGCAAAACGATGTGCTGTACAGCGAGCAGGACGACAAAATCGACAAGGGCAGCCTCAGTCTACGCTATGGCCGCGACCGGACCCTGTTCAACGCCTCCTACCGCTATACCCGGGAGTCGCCCCGGCTGGTCGACAGCCAGCTCATCGACACCGATATCGAGCAGACCGATCTGTCCACCTATCTGCCCCTGACCCCCCAATGGGCCTTCATCGGGCGCTGGAATCACGATCTCACCAACAGCCGGGAGCTCGAGTTCCTGGGCGGGTTCGAATACGACAGCTGCTGTTGGCGGCTGAGCATGCTCGCGCGCCGCTGGCTAGATCGCCAGGACGATCTGCTGATCCCCGAGGAAGAACTCAAGTACGACCAGGGCGTCTTCCTGCAAGTCCAGCTCAAGGGTCTGGCCGGCAGCGGCAAACAAGTCGAAAACATCCTCACCGACAGCATCTATGGCTATGAACCCCGGTAACCGACTGGCGACGACCACCTGGGGCTGGCTGGTGTGCAGCCTGATGCTGCTGCTGAGCGGCGTGGCGCGCAGCGAATCCCAGCTGCTCGACGGCGTCGCCGCAATCGTCAACGACGATGTGGTCATGCTGAGCGAGCTGCGCACCGAAACCGAGATGATCTACCAGCAACTGCTGCGCACTCAGAACCAGGCCCCGCCCCGGGATGCATTGACGCACCAGGTGCTGGAGCGCCTGATCCTGGACAAGTTGCAGCTGGCGATCGCCCAGCGGGCGGGCGCGCAGATCGGCGAGAGCGAGCTCAGCCAGGCCATTACCCGTATCGCCGAAGGCCAGGGTCTGACCACGGAGCAGCTCTATGATGAGGCCGCGGCCGATGGCCTGAGCCGGGAGTGGCTGCGCAACAAGGTCCGCCAGGAAATGATCATCAGCCGGGTCCAGCAGTCCGTCGTCAATCGACGCATCAACGTCTCCGAGCAGGAAATCCAAAGTTTCCTCAACTCGGACGCGGCGCAGGCGCTGGGCACCGAAGAGGTGCACATCGGGCACATCCTGCTGCCGCTATCACCGGCAGCGGCGGAGCGCGAAGTCGCGGCCGCTCAGGCCGAGGCCGAACGGTTGCGGGAACAGATGCTGCAGGGCGAGGATTTCAGCCAGCTGGCCGTGCTCCACTCCGCCGGGCAAAACGCCCTGCAAGGCGGCGACCTGGGTTGGCGGGTGGCAAACCAGCTGCCCAGCGCCTTTGCCAGCGCACTGCGCGACCTGAGCCCGGGACAGATCACCGCCCCGATTCGCACCGATGCGGGTTTCCACCTGATCAAACTGTACGAGCGCCGCGGTGGCGGAGAGCAGATGTTGCGCCAAAGCCGGGTTCGCCACATCCTGATCAAGCCCAATCAAATCCTCTCCGACGAGCAGGCGTTCGACAAGATTCAACAGGTACGTGCGCGCATTCTGGCGGGAGAGTCCTTCGCGGACCTGGCGCGAGAGGTTTCCGACGATACCGGCAGCGCCCTCAAAGGCGGGGATGTGGGCTGGTCGCTGCCCGGAAAGTTCGTCGAGGAATTCGAGGCGGTAGCCAACAGCATTGAACCCAATCAGGTATCGGAACCTTTCAAGACGCAGTTCGGCTGGCACATCCTTGAAGTCACCGAGCGCAGGAATCAGGATTTTTCCGAGGAGATCCGGCGCAACCAGGCGATGCACGCGCTGCGCCAGCGCAAGTTCGCCGAGGAATTGCCCGTCTGGCTGCGCGAGATCCGCGACGAAGCCTTCGTCGAAATCAAGATATGACGCTGCGCATCGCGGTGACACCAGGCGAACCGGCCGGTATCGGCCCGGACCTGCTGATCGGCTTGGTGCGCGCCGGCTACCCGCACGAGCTGGTGGCCTATGGCGACCCCGATCTGCTCGCCGCCAGGGCACGGGACCTGGGCTTGGCCTTGCACCTGCGGGCTCCGGGAGCTCGGCCGCGGTCCCTGGGACCCGGCGAACTCGCCGTCGTCGCCCTCCCGGCACCCGCCATGGTTACCCCCGGAATACTCCGGCGCGAGACCGCCGCCTGGGTTCTGGAGACGATCGAGCGGGCCACCCGCGACTGCCTTTCCGGCACCTGTGTGGCACTGGTCACCGGGCCGGTCCACAAGGGCATCATCAATGAGGTCGGGCTGCGGTTTACCGGCCACACCGAGTTCCTCGCCGAGCTCACCCGCAGTGCCCAGGTGGTGATGGTGCTCGCCACCACGGAGCTGCGGGTGGCCCTGGCAACCACCCACATACCCCTGGCACAGGTACCCACCGCCATCACCCGGCCATCTCTGTCCGCAGTGATCCGGGTGCTCCACGCCGGGTTGCGCGAACGGTTCGGCGTGGAACGACCGCGCATCCTGGTGTGCGGACTCAACCCCCATGCCGGCGAAGGCGGCCATCTCGGGCGCGAGGAACTCGAGGTCATCACCCCGGTGCTTCAGGAACTGCGCGCCGAAGGCATGGCGCTGGTGGGCCCACTGCCGGCCGATACCCTGTTCACGCCACAGCGTCTGGCCACCGCCGATGCGGTGCTCGCCATGTACCACGACCAGGGCCTGCCGGTGCTCAAACACCTGGGTTTCGGCAGGGCTGCCAACATCACGCTGGGACTGCCCTTCATTCGCACCTCGGTGGACCATGGCACTGCGCTCGAGCTGGCAGGGAGCGGCAAGGCGGATGGCGGCAGTCTCGCCACCGCCATCGAATACGCGGTGCAGATGGCGCAGAGCAGGCCCCGTGACTGACCATGGGCTGCGCCCACGTAAGCGCTTCGGCCAGCACTTTCTGCGCGACGCGCAAGTGCTGCGGCGGATCGTCGCCGCCATCGCGCCGCGCCCCGGCCAGCGGCTGGTGGAGATCGGGCCCGGTCGCGGCGCCCTGACCGATCTGCTGCTGGACGGCGGCGCCGAATTGGTGGCCATCGAGATCGATCGCGATCTCGCCGCACTGCTGCGCACCCGCTATGCCGGACGGCCAGGCTTTACCCTGATCGAAGGCGACGCCCTGCATTTCGACTACCGCCAGCTTGCCGGCGTCGGTCCACCGCTGCGGCTGGTCGGCAATCTGCCCTACAACCTGTCGACGCCCCTGCTGTTTGCCCTGCTGGAACATCGGCAGGTCATCGCCGACATGGTATTCATGCTGCAAAAGGAGGTCGTAGAGCGTTTGGCCGCGACCGCGGGCACCAAGTCCTACGGCCGCCTCAGCGTCATGGTCCAGTACCATTGCGAGGTGGAGAACCTGTTTCCCGTGCCACCTTCGGCTTTTCTGCCACCACCCAAGGTGGATTCGGCCGTGGTGCGCCTGATACCGCGCACTGAGCCCCAGCCGGCGGCGCTCGACCTCGACCATTTCGCGCAACTGGTGAGCCGCTGCTTTCAGCAGCGCCGCAAGACCCTGCGCAACGGCCTCAAATCCTGGCAGCCGCACGCTACCTTGGACGGGCTGCCGGCGCCCGCGGACGCACGCCCCGACACATTGTCGGTGTCCGACTTCGTGGCGCTCAGCAATCACCTCTTGCGCAGTGGTGCGGATGCCAAGGGCATCCAACTGGCGGCGGAACCGGCAGGAGAGAACGCGGATGGCCTGGTACGCAGTAGGTGACATCCAGGGCTGCCTGGACCCGCTGCGCCGGCTCCTCGACGGCCTGGGTTTCGATCCCGCGCACGACCGGTTGTTGGCTGTGGGCGATTTGGTCAATCGCGGCCCGGCCTCGCTCGAGACGCTGCGCTGGCTGCGCGGCCTGGGGCCAGCCTTCGACGCCGTACTCGGCAACCACGATCTGCACCTGCTGGCGGTGGCCGCTGGCAAGCAGCGCGCCCATCCCAAGGATACTCTGGCGCCGGTACTACGGGCTACCGATCGCGACGAACTGCTGCTCTGGCTGCGCCATCGCCCCCTGCTGATCGAGGCCCAGGGGTTCGTCCTGGTGCATGCGGGAATTCCCCCTCAATGGACGCTTGCGGAGGCGAAGCGCCATGCCGCCGAAGTGACACAGGTGCTGCGCGACACCCCCGACGCGCTACTCGGCGCGCTCTATGGCGATCGGCCCGACTGGAACCCGGCGCTAGTGGGCCCAGCGCGCTGGCGCGCCATCGTCAACGCCTTCACCCGGATGCGGTTTTGCACCCCGCAAGGCGTGCTCGACCTCAACACCAAGACCGGGCCGAATCAACCACCCCCGGGCATGCTGCCCTGGTACGCCCACGCCGAGCGGCACACCAAGTCAGTGCCCCTGGTGTTCGGCCACTGGGCCGCCCTCGATGGCGCCGACTGCGGGCCCAACCTCTTTCCCCTCGATACCGGCTGTGGCTGGGGCCGGCGCCTCCGGGTGCTGCATCTGGAAGCGCGGCGCTACCACCACACCTCGTGCCGGGATCAGATCGGGACGCCCCCTGGGGGCAGCGAATAGGTTCCGGTGACCTGTGCCACGGGTTCTGTGAAGCCATCGGAGTACAGCAGCACCTCGCCGACCACCAGCCGCCCACCGACCTTGAGCAGCCGGCAATCGCCCAGGATATCGGCGTTTCCCGGTGGCTTGCGCAGGAAATTCACCGTCAGACCGGTGGTAACCGCCAGGGCAATCGGGCCCTTCACCGCCAGGATCGCCAGATAGAGCGCGACGTCGGCCACCGCCACCAGCGTGGGCCCCGAAACCGTGCCGCCGGGGCGCAGGTGCTCGAAACCGATGCGCTGACGCACGCGCACCACTCCCTCGCCGACCTCTTCAAGCGTTACCCGGGTTTGGGGGAACTCGGTAGCCAGGAATTCGGCCAGCTGCTCGCGGGTCATCGCCAGCATCGCATCACCGCTCCTCCTCCCGCTGCCGCTGTTGCCAGCGCCACACGTCGGCCATCATATCGTCGAGGGAGCGCCGGGCACGCCAGCCCAATTCGCGCTCCGCGCGCGCCGGGTCGGCCCAGCATTCGGCCACATCACCGGGCCGCTCGGGGACGACCTGCAGGGGGATCCGGCAGCCCGTAGCGCGCTCGAATGCGGCCACCACCTCGAGCACCGATGCACCGCTCCCGGTGCCAAGATTCCAGGCCCAATACGCCCCCGCAGTGGCCGCCAGCAGCTTCCGCAGCGCAGCTACATGCCCCTCCACCAGATCGACCACATGGATGTAGTCGCGCACGCCGGTGCCATCGCGGGTCGGGTAGCGGTTGCCAAACACCCTGAGC
>JADLCO010000005.1 GCA_020847115.1 Pseudomonadales bacterium
GGGAAGACCATGTTGACCTGGTTACAGGATACGACGCGGTATCTGTTCTTCACCGGCAAGGGCGGCGTCGGCAAGACCTCGCTCGCCTGTGCGACCGCCCTGGCGCTGGCCGAGCAGGGGAAGCAGATCCTGCTGGTGAGCACCGATCCCGCGTCCAACCTCGACGAGGTGCTGGGGCAGCGGCTGACGTCCACCCCCAGCGCGATCCCGGGGGCGCCCGGCTTGTTCGCGCTGAACCTTGATCCCGAGGAAGCGGCGCGGCTTTATCGCGAGAAGGTGGTGGGACCGTACCGCGGCAAACTGCCGGCCGCGGCGCTACGCCGCGTGGAGGAGCAACTGTCGGGAGCCTGCACGACCGAAATCGCGGCCTTTGACGAGTTCTCCCGGCTGCTGGGCGATCCCCAGGCGACGGCCGCTTTCGACCGCGTGATTTTCGACACCGCCCCCACGGGACACACGTTGCGCCTGCTGACGTTGCCGAAGGCGTGGACCGGCTTCCTCAACACGAATACCAGCGGAACGTCGTGTCTGGGCCCGTTGGCTGGCTTGGAGAAGCAACGCGGCGTGTACGAAGCAACCCTGGCGGCGCTGGCTGATGCCAATCGGACAACCCTGGTGCTGGTGAGCCGGGCTCAGAAATCCACGCTCAAGGAGGCCAAGCGCACGAGCGCCGAACTGGGGCGGCTGGGCATCACCAACCAGCGCTTGATCCTGAACGGCCTCTTCCGCGCCCGGTGCGCGGAAGATCGGCTGGCGCAGGCGATGGAGGGGCGGGATCAGGCGGCGCTGGCGGCATTCGCCGACTGGCTGGCGAGCATGCCCGTGACTCGCGTCCCACTGCGGGCGCAGAATGTGATTGGCATCGAGCGCTTGCGCGGGCTCCTGCGCGTGGCGGACGAACCGCTGGCGGCCGAGGCGCTTGAGGACACGGTCACACCGGAGGGCTTGTGCGCCGGGACCCTGTCGGAGCTGGTAGCCGAACTGGCGCAGGCCGGTCGCGGCGTGATCATGACCATGGGCAAAGGCGGTGTGGGCAAGACGACCATCGCCGCCGCCATCGCCGGTGAACTGGCGCAGCGCGGATTCCCCGTGCACCTGAGCACGACGGACCCGGCGGCGCATGTGCAGGCCGTGGCCGCGGCGAGCCTCCCGAATCTGCGGGTCAGCCGCATCGACCCGGCGGCGGAGACGCTCGCCTACACCGCGGAGGTTATCGCCACGGCGGGCAAGGACCTCGATGCCGCTGGGCGGGCGCTGCTGGAGGAAGACCTTCGCTCGCCCTGCACGGAAGAAATCGCGGTGTTCCGGGCCTTCGCCCGCACAGTCGCGGATGGCGAAGCGGGGTATGTGGTGCTGGACACCGCGCCGACCGGGCACACGCTGCTCCTGCTGGACGCGACCGAGGCGTACCATCGCGAGGTGCTACGGCATGCCAGCGACATGCCGGCGGAAGTCCGAGAGCTGCTGCCGCGGCTGCGTGACGCGAAATTCACCAAGGTGCTGATCGTGACCCTGCCGGAAGCGACGCCGGTACACGAGGCGGCCTACCTCCAGGAGGATCTGCGGCGGGCCAAGATAGAGCCGTACGCCTGGGTGGTGAACCAAACTTTCGCGGAGAGCGGATGCCTCGATCCGCTGCTGGCGGCGCGTGGCCGGAACGAGCGCCCGCACATCCGCGAGGTCGCGGCGCAGCATGCGCGCCAGATGGTCCTGGTGCCATGGGTGCCCGAGGAGCCCGTCGGGTTCGAACGTCTCGGGCAACTGTTTGAACCAATCGATACAAACCAGCGGGAGGTCGCATGGGTGTCTTCAGAGACACGAGGTGTCGGGTTTCAGGTTTCAGGGGGGCCACATGATCCGTCCTGAAACCCGAAACCGGAAAACGATCTCCGCGTCGGCGCCATCTGGCGGCTCTGCGCCAGCACGCCTGCCGAATCGCGATGTCATGCGCGCGACCATGCGGGTGACAAAGGCGCTGTCCGATCCGCAGCGGGTGCGCATCCTGATGATGCTGCGGCCCGGCGAATTGTGCGTATGCCAGATCGTGGAAGTGCTGGCGCTGGCGCCATCCACCGTCTCGAAGCACCTTTCCATCCTCAGCGGCGCCGGGCTGGTGGATTCGCGCAAAGATGGGCGCTGGGCGTATTACCGGCTATCGGAAGGCGCGGACGGTGCCTTTGCGCGCCCCGTGCTTAAGTGGGTCGCGGATGCGTTGCGGGAGGAGGCGGCCATTGCGCAGGACAGCAAGAAGTTGGGCCGTGCCGTGGCGTGCGATCCGGAGACCCTCACGCGGCGACAGCGGGAGCGGGAATAGGAGCGGCGAGTATGCATGAGGGGGTTGCCAAACGGCTGTCATTCCTGGATCGGTATTTGACGCTCTGGATCTTCCTGGCCATGGGCGTGGGGGTGTTGCTGGGGTGGGCGGCACCCGGTTTTGGGAACTGGATAGGATCCTTGCGGCCGGCAGGGACGCAAACCAGCATCCCGATTGCCATCGGCCTGATCCTCATGATGTACCCGCCGCTGGCGAAGGTGAAGTACGAGGAACTGGGCGACGCCTTCCGGGACTACCGGGTCCTCGGTCTCAGCCTGCTGCAGAACTGGGTGATCGGCCCCATCCTCATGACCGCGCTGGCGATCGTCTTCCTGCGCGGCCAGCCGGAGTTCATGATCGGCTTGATCATGATCGGGCTGGCGCGGTGCATTGCCATGGTGATCGTGTGGAACGACCTGGCGAAGGGCGACTCGGAGTACTGCGCGGGCCTGGTGGCGCTCAACTCCATCTTCCAGGTCTTCTTTTACAGTGTCTATGCCTGGCTGTTCGTGACCAAATTGCTGCCGGCGCTGGGGCTGACGGGGGCGGTGGTCAACGTCACGATCAAGCAGATTGCCGGGAGCGTCTTCATCTACCTGGGCGTCCCGTTCATCGCCGGGATGCTGACCCGGCTTGTCCTGGTCAAGGCGAAGGGCAAGCCGTGGTATCACGAACGTTTCATTCCGAAGATTGCGCCGATCACGCTCATCGCGCTGCTGTTCACCATCGTCGTGATGTTTTCGATGCAGGGCCAGAAGATCATCGCCAGGCCCGGCGACGTGGTTCGGATCGCGATTCCGCTGTTGATCTACTTTGTGGTGATGTTCCTGGTGAGTTTCTGGATGAGCGCCAAGGCGGGCTCCAACTACGCCAAGTCCACGACGCTGTCCTTCACGGCGGCGAGCAACAACTTCGAGTTGGCGATTGCCGTGGCGGTCGGCGTGTTCGGGATCAACCACGGGGCGGCGTTCGCGGCGGTGATCGGGCCGCTGGTGGAAGTGCCGGCCCTGATGGGGCTGGTGAACGTGGCGCTGTTCTTTCAGCGGAAGTATTTCGGGGGGCAACCGGCGCCGGTCCTGGCGGCGCCGGGCTCCGGCAGGTCGAGCAAGGGGTAGGTTCAGGGGGGGGGCCATACATGCCGACGA
>JADLCO010000006.1 GCA_020847115.1 Pseudomonadales bacterium
CATAGGTAGCGGCAATTTGTCCAAGGGGTTGTTGCTACAATAGCGCCGATTTGAGAGGACATCTGCCCGCCGTGATTCGCGCGATTCGCCTGTTGGCCGGTCTCGGCATGGTTTTGCTGACCGCCTGTGCCGTCGGGCCGGTGGCGCCGTCTGCCGGTGCTGGTTCAGGGACTGCCGACGCCGATGCGGCTGCCGAGCAGGCAGCAGTGGCGCGCGCTGGGGGGGATTATCCCGTCAGGCCCTTTCCGACACAAACCCTGTCTGCCTTGCTGGCCGCGGAGCTCGCCGGCGTTCGCGGTGACGTGGGCTTTGCCTTGGCCCAATATCGAGCGCAGGCGCGCACTACCGGCGATCCGGGCGTCATCGCCCGGGCGGCACACATCGCCCAGTATGCGGGCGACGAGGTGGCGGCGACGGAGCTGGCGGAGCAGTGGGTTGCGTTGGAGCCGGACAACCCGCAGGCACGGGAACTGCTGGCGGCCGGGCTGCTGCTCGGGGGCCGGGCGGCGGATGCCTTGCCCCACGCCGTGTTTCTGCTGCGCCAGGGTGATGGACAGGCCTTTCGCCAGCTTACCGCCGCGGCGGCGAAACAGCCGGTCGAGGAGCGGCGCAAGCTGCTCGCCGCCTATCAGGAGCTGCTGCGCGAAACTCCCGATGATGCCGAGGTGGTGTTCGGCACTGCGCTGTTGTTGTGGGAGGAGCAGCGCGTTGCCGAGGCGCGTGCGCTGGCTGAGCGGGCGGTCCGCGCCCGCCCCGAGGAGCCGGCGCGGCATCTGCTCTACGCGCAGCTACTCGATGAATCAGGCTTGCCGGGGGAGGCCCTCGATCACCTCGAGCAGGCATTGCGCGAGCATGCCGGCGATGCCAGTTTCAGCCGCGCCTACGTGCGCTTGTTGTTCGCGCGCAACGACGTCGCGCTCGCCCTGGCGCGGCTGGTTCCCTTGGTGGAGCGCTACCCCGAGGACCCCGCGCTGCGCTTCGGGCTCGCCCTGGCCTATCGCGAATCCGGTCAGAGGGCGCGCGCCAGGGAGCAGTTCGAGCGCCTGATCGAGGATCCGGAGATCGGCGACGACGCCCGTTTTCATCTGGCGCAGGTCTTGGAAGCGGCAGGGGATGTGCCGGGTGCGGTCGCGCTCTACCGGCGCGTGCAGAAGGGCTACTGGCTGCCGGCCACGGCGCGGTTGGCGGGGCTGCTGGCCGATTCCGGAGATCTGCCCGCCGCGCGGCGGCACCTCGATGAAGCCCGCGCGTTGCGCGCGGAAAACGCCGTCGCCCTGTACCAGATCGAGGCCGAGTTGCTGATGCGCGCCGCGGCCTATCGCGAGGCTCGGGAACTGCTGACCCAGGGGTTGGCACACCATCCGGACAGCATCGAGCTCCTCTATGCGCGTTCCCTGGCGCACGAGAAATTGGGCGATATCGCCGCCGTCGAAGCTGATCTGCGCGCGATTCTCGCGGTCGATACCGAAAATGCCTCGGCGCTCAATGCGCTGGGGTATTCGCTTGCCAACCACACCGATCGCTTCGACGAAGCCCAGACCCTGATCGAGAAGGCGCTGGCGCTGGAGCCCGACGACGCGGCCATCATCGATAGTCTGGGCTGGGTGCTGTATCGCCGTGGCGAGCACCAGCGGGCGCTGGCCGAGTTGCAGCGCGCCGCCGCGCTGCTGCCCGATCCCGAGGTAGCGGCCCATCTCGGCGAGGTGCTGTGGGTGATGGGCGAGCACGAGCGGGCGCGAAGCATCTGGGGCGAAGCGCTCAAGCAGTTTCCGGACGACCGGCTGATCCGGGAAACCATGCATCGGTTGCAGGTCGATTCCTGAGCATGAAATACCCTTGGTTGCTGCTGGCGCTGGGCTTCGCCCTGGTGGCGGGCTGCGCCCGCGTGCCCTCCGGTACGCCAGTGGCCTGGCCGGCGCATCGCGCTGCCATGGCGGCACTGGAGGAATGGCAGCTCGAAGGCAAGCTCGGCTATCAGACCGCACAGGACGCCGGTTCCGCGCGGTTGGCCTGGGCGCAGCGCGGGCCCTGGATCGAGGTGTCGTTGAGCGGGCCCTTTGGTGCCGGCAGTGCGCACATCCAGGCCGGTCCGCAGGGTGCCGTGCTGCGCCAGCCAGGGCGCGCCGATCGGCATGCCGACTCCGCGGAAGCGCTGAGCCGGGAAGTGTTCGGCTGGGTGCTGCCGGCCCGCGAGCTGCGCGACTGGGTGCGCGGCATCCCGTTTCGGGGCGCGCCGGTGCAGCACATCGCCTTCGATGGCCAGGGCCGGCTGGGCGAGCTGCGGCAGAACGGCTGGGAGCTGGCGTTTGCGGATTACCGGCAGACCGCGGCTGGATTCCTGCCCGGCCGGATCGATGCCGATGACGGCCAGCTGCGCCTGCGCCTGGTCATCAAGAGCTGGCAGGTCGGCGCTCACGGAGCGCAGCGGTGACCGAGCTGGTCTTGCCGGCACCGGCCAAGCTGAACCTGTTTCTGCACATCCTCGGACGGCGTGATGACGGCTACCACGAGCTGCAGACGCTGTTTCAGCTGCTCGATCATGGCGATGAACTGACGTTTCGCCGACGCCATGACGGCATGGTCGCGGTGACCATGGAGCCGCCCCTGGCGGGCGTCGCCGAGCGCGACAACCTCGTCTATCGCGCGGCCCGGGCGCTGCGCGCGCTGCGGCCAGGCCCGGAGGGCGCAGACATCCACATCCGCAAGCGCCTGCCGCCCGGCGGCGGTCTCGGTGGCGGTAGCAGCGATGCGGCGACCGCGCTAGTGGGGCTCGACCGGCTATGGGGGCTCGATCTCGGAGAGGAAGAACTGTGCCGGCTGGGCCTGGGTCTCGGCGCCGACGTGCCGGTGTTCATCCACGGCCGTACCGCCTGGGGCGAGGGCATTGGAGAGCGGCTGACCCCGGTGGCGTTGCCGCCGGCCTGGTATCTGGTGGTGAAGCCGGATTGCGCAATCGCCACTGCGGCGGTTTTCGCCCACCCGCAATTGACAAGGAACACCCCGCCGATGAAAATACGCGCCTTTTTCGGCGAGGGCGCGGGCAACGACTGCGCGGCAGTGGTCGAGGCCATGTACCCCCGGGTCCGCGCGGCGCGCCTTTGGCTCGAGCGTTTCGCGGAGCCGCGGCTGACCGGAACAGGGGCCTGTCTGTTTGCTCGCTTCGGCAGCCAGGATCAGGCCGAAGCCGTGCTGGCACAGCTGCCCAAGCCCTGGACCGGATTCGTCGCCAGGGGGGTCAACCTGTCGCCACTGGTCGGGATCGAGGAACTCGATTCCAGCCGACGATGATTGCAACTGGGGCGTCGCCAAGCGGCCAAGGCAGCGGGTTTTGATCCCGCCATTCGGAGGTTCGAGTCCTCCCGCCCCAGCCATGTATTTCCCGCCCCGCAAGCGCTGCACTCCAGGGTACGTCGATGGCCAACCTCATGGTTTTTTCCGGGAACGGCAACCCGGAACTGGCGCAGGAGATCGCCCGCTACCTTGGCTTGCCCATCGGCAATGCGCTGGTGTCGCAGTTTTCCGACGGCGAGATCAACATCGAGATCCGCGAAAACGTCCGTGGGCGCGACGTGTTCATCATCCAGCCCACTTGTGCCCCAACGCACAAGAATCTGATGGAGCTGCTGTTGATGGTGGATGCGCTGCGCCGGTCATCCGCCAGCCGCATCACCGCGGTGCTGCCTTACTTTGGCTACGGCCGCCAGGATCGGAGGGTGCGCTCGGCGCGGGTGCCGATCAGCGCCCGGGTCGTCGCCGATATGATCGACGGCGCGGGCGTGAGCCGGGTGCTGACCGTGGATCTCCATTCCGAGCAAATCCAGGGCTTTTTCGAATGCCCGGTGGACAACGTCTATGGCGCCCCGGTGCTGGTCGCCGACATCGAGCGCCAGAATTACGCCGACCTGCTGGTGGTGTCGCCGGACATCGGCGGGGTGGTGCGGGCGCGGGCCATCGCCAAACTGCTCAACACCGAGCTGGCAATCATCGACAAGCGCCGGCCGGAGGCCAACCAGGCCCAGGTAATGAACGTGATCGGGGAGGTCGAGGGGCGCACCTGCCTGCTGGTGGACGACATCGTCGACACCGCCGGCACCCTGTGCAAGGCGGCAGACGCGCTCAAGGAGCACGGCGCAGCCCGGGTGATCGCCTACTGCACCCACGCGGTGCTGTCTGGCCCGGCGATCGACAACCTGGAAGCCTCGTCGCTGGATACGCTGGTCGTCACCAACAGCATTCCGCTCTCCGGACGCGCGCGCAACTGCCCGCGCATCCGCCAGTTGTCGCTGAGCGGTATGCTCGGTGAGGCGATTCGCCGGGTTAGCAACGAAGAATCCGTCAGCGCGATGTTTGATTGATCGCGCCGGATAACCGACCCTAAGCCGGTCACCAACCACAACCCCCGCCGCCATCCGGGTCGCAGAGCGATGGCGGCAGGACCGATCCAGGAGCCAAGGCAATGACCGACTTCGTTCTCAATGCCCGTACGCGAACCGACCTGGGGAAAGGTGCGAGCCGCCGCCTGCGTCGACTCGCGGCAGAAGTGCCCGCCATCATCTATGGCGGCGACAGCGCCCCCCAGCCGATTGCCCTCGTGCACCACGAGCTGGCACATGCGCTGGAAAACGAGGCGTTTTATTCCCACATCATTTCACTGCAGGTGGATGGCAAGGCGCAGGACGTGATTCTCAAGGACTTGCAGCGCCATCCGGCGCGGCCGGTGATCCTGCATGCGGATTTTCTGCGCGTCGACCGGACCCACAAGCTCACCACGCGGGTACCGCTGCACTTCCTCAACGAGGACACCTGTATCGGCGTTCGCCAGCAGGGCGGGGCGATCCAGCACAACCTGGCCGACCTCGAGATCCAGTGCCTGCCGGCCGATCTGCCCGAGTACATCGAAGTCGACATGGCCGGGGTCGAGGTCGGCCAGATCCTGCACATCTCCGATCTGCGGTTGCCCGCCGGCGTGGAGAGCATCGCCCTGGTGCATGGTGCCGACCACGACTTGCCGGTCGTTGCGGTCAACAAGCCGAAGGGCCGCAGCGAAGCCGAAGAAGCCGGTGAGGGCGAATAACGGCGGGATCGACCTGGCGTGGCGGGCGGCATTCGCGCGATTGCGGGCCTCGGCAACCCCGGGCCCGGCTACGAACACACCCGGCACAACGCCGGCGCCGACTGGGTGCGGGCCCTGGCCAGGGCGCACCGCGCGCCCTGGCGCCGGGAGCCGCGCTTCTTCGGCGACCTGGCACGCCTCGATACCGCCGGCGGTCCGGTGTGGCTGCTGGTCCCGGAGACCTACATGAACCGCAGCGGTCAGGCGGTGGCGCCGCTGCTGCGCTTCCATCGCGTCATGCCCGCGGAACTGCTCGTGGTCCACGATGAACTCGATCTGCCGCCCGGTACGGTGCGATTGAAGCGGAGCGGCGGTCACGGCGGCCACAACGGCCTGCGCGACATCATGCAGGGCCTGGGCGGGGCACAGGATTTCGCCCGGTTGCGGATCGGCATCGGCCACCCCGGCAGCGGCGCCGACGTCGTCGGCTATGTGTTGCGCAAGCCGCCACCCGAGGAGCGCGAGCGCATCGAATCAGCCGGCGCGCGTGCGCTGGAAACCCTGCCCGCCTTGGCCGCGGGCGATTGGGATCGGGCGGTGCGCGAGCTTCATACCAGCGACAGCCAGTCCGGCTAGGAGAACGGCCCGTGGGCTTCAAGTGCGGCATCGTGGGGCTGCCCAACGTCGGCAAGTCCACCCTCTTCAATGCCTTGACCAAGGCCGGCATCGAGGCCGCGAACTTCCCGTTCTGCACCATCGAGCCCAATACCGGCATCGTGCCCGTACCCGATCGGCGGCTCGATGCGCTGGCCGAGATCGTCAAACCGCAGCGAGTGCTGCCGACCACCATGGAGTTCGTCGACATCGCCGGGCTGGTGGCCGGCGCGTCCAAGGGCGAGGGCCTGGGCAATCAGTTTCTCGCCAACATCCGGGAAACCGAAGCCATCGCCCACGTGGTGCGCTGTTTCGAGCATCCGGATGTGGTCCATGTCGCCAACCGGGTCGATCCGGCGGCGGACATCGAAGTCATCAATACCGAGCTGGCACTGGCCGATCTGGAGACGGTCGATCGCGCCCTGCAGCGTGCTGCCAAGGCCGCCAAGAGCGGCGACAAGGCGGCGGTTGCGCGGCGCGCGCTGCTCGAGCGCCTGCTGCCGCACCTCGATGCCGCCCGCCCGGTGCGCAGCCTCGGCCTCGACGCCGCTGCCCTGCACGATCTGCGCGAGCTGTCGCTGCTGACTGCCAAGCCGATGCTCTACATCGCCAACGTCAGCGAGGACGGCTTCACCGACAACCCGCATCTGGCGCGGGTCGAAGCCATCGCCGTCGCTGAGGGCGCCGCCGTGGTGGCGGTCTGCAATCAGATCGAAGCCGAGATCGCCGAACTCGACGAAGCCGACAAGCTGGCGTTTCTGGCCGATCTGGGCCTAGAGGAACCCGGCCTGAACCGGGTGATCCGCGGCGGTTACGAGCTGCTCAGGCTGCACACCTTCTTCACCGCCGGCGTGAAGGAGGTGCGCGCCTGGACCATTCCGATGGGCGCCACCGCGCCCCAGGCGGCGGGTCGCATCCACAGCGATTTCGAAAAGGGCTTCATTCGTGCCGAGGTGGTGGCCTATGGCGACTTCGTCCGCTACCGCGGTGAAGCCGGCGCCCGCGACGCCGGCAAGTGGCGGCTGGAGGGCAAGGACTATGTGGTCCAGGACGGCGACGTCATGCATTTTCGGTTCAACGTCTAGCGGCGGCCGAAGACCCGTAGTGTAGGGTTGCGGTTGACACCCCCGGCGAAAGCCCCGAAAATTTCCGCCCTTCGCACCGCGGCTACGTAGCTCAGCTGGTTAGAGCACAGCACTCATAATGCTGGGGTCGGCGGTTCAAGTCCGCCCGTAGCTACCAATATTCTTCGCTCCCGCGTTCCGCCCGCCCGCCTCAGCTGCCGTGGCGGGCGCGATAGGCGCGGATCTCCTCGCGCGACGGCAGCTGGATCAATTCGATCATGTTCCCGTCCGGATCCTCGAAAATGACTGCCTTGATGGGCCCGTAGCCCTTTAGCTCCAGATCCAGCGGCTCGGCATAGCAGGCGATGCCTCGCGCCTGCAGGCGCTCGTACACCGAGCCCAGGGTTTCGCCGGTCACTTCGAAGGAGAGCAGGAAGATTCCCGGGTCCCCCGGCTGCTTGGGGCCGGTGCGCCGCTCGCCGGGGGGGTCGAACTGGATCAGTTCGACTTCACCCGTGAGCTTGCCGCCCTGTTGCAGGATCACCGAACGGCCCCGGGTGCCCGGTTTCAGCTTGAGCAGCTTTTCGGTGATGGTTCCGGCCAGCGGCATGTCCAGGGTCTTGGTGAAACCCAGGATTTCCTCGTAGAAGGCGACGGACCGGTCGAGATCGCTGACAGTGATTGCAACGTGGTGAATTTCGCTGATAGCCATGGCGGCGGGCTCCGTGGTGGCGTGGAAAACCCCGGATGGTAGCCAGCATCTCGCGTCCGCGAGGCGCGATCTGTGACCGCATCAGCCGGAGCTGAACAGCTTGGCGCGCACCGTGTGGCGGTAGGCCCGCGGCGTGACGTCATACAGGCGGCGGAACAACCTGGCGAACCAGGCCGTGTCCTGATAGCCGCAGCGTTGGGCGATCTCGGCGATCGACAGATTGGTGTTTTGCAGCAGCTGGCGGGCGGCGTCCAGCCGCAGTTCTTGGAGGTGTTCCAGCGGCGCTTCACCCATGGCGTCGCGAAACCTGCGATTGAAGGTGCGCAGACCGAGACCGAAACGGGCGGCCAGTTCGGCCATCGCCACCGGCTTGTCGAAGTTGTCCTGCAGCCAGATCTGGGCCTGCAGGATGGCTTCGTCGCCGTGGCGGGCGGCACCGTCGTCGAGGTACCTGCTGCCTTCGAAGGCATTGCGGATTTCGTGAAAGAACACCCGCTCCACGTGGCGGGCTACGCTGCGCCCGTAGATTTGATAGACCAGGTGGGCGAGCAGTTCGGCAAGGGCGTTGACGCCCGCGGTGCAGTAGACGTTGCCGGCCTTGGTGGTGAAGTACTGGCGTTGCAGGTGGGCTCTGGGGTATTCGCGCTGGAACTGGTCGAAGTAATGCCAGTGGGTGGTCGCGGGTTTGCCATCGAGCAGGCCGGCCGCGGCCAGCAGGCAGGTGCCCGTGCCCACCGCGGTCAGCGTCGCGCCAGCCTGGTGCTGGGCCTCCAGCCAGGGCAGGTACTGCGGGTGGCGGCGCAGGGCATGGCGCGGATTGCGCCACAGGCTGGGCACATGGACCAGGTCGTAGGGGGTGAAGGGTTCGAGGCTGCGCGTGGGTGCCAGGACAAAGCCGGACGCCGATTGCACCGGCGCGCCGTCCGGGGTCAGGGTGTCGAGCAGCACCGGGCGGAAATCGCGGGTGTCGCGTCTGGCGAAGGCCTCGGCGTTGCGCAGGATCTCCACCGGCAAGGTGGCGCTGGTGGCCAGAACCTGCTCGCAGAGGATCACGGCGACCCGGAACGGGGGGTGGTCATTCACGGCGGGTATGCCATGGCTGGATCGCCTTGCATTATGGCTGAAATATCCATAACGCTGCCCGGATTGCATCCCTAGAATTTTCCGGTCTCGGCATCGGTGCGAATCGGATTCATGGCTGTATTGCCCGTCATCGTCGGCTACGGCGGCTGCAATGCCGCGGGCCGCAGCTCCTTCGATCAGTCCTATCGGCGCATGGTGTTGGAGAGCCTGGGCGCTGCCGATCGCGAGCGCACCCTGCGCGGCCTGGCGTGCATGATGGGCTTGATGCATGGGGACGGGCCGGACAGCACAGGTGGGCCAGGTGTCCCTCAGCACCCCGGCGCGCTCGCCGCCAGCATTGCCGACGCCGTGGTCGAGGGCACCCTGATCCGGCGTATCGAGCCCAACCATTTCGATCCCGACGCCGTGCTCTGCCACCGCGTCATCACCCTGGAGCCCGGCGACGGGACGCTGCGCTTCCGCCTGCCCCGGCGCCAGCTGCCGGAAACCCTGCCTGCCGGCTGGGAGATCGAAGCGGCGGGTGAGGATGCCGTGACGATCCGGGCTCAGGGTCCCCAGCAATGGCGGCTCCCGGCGACCCAGGTGCAAACGGTGAAGGCGGCGGGCCAGCTGCCGCGCGGTTTCGATCCGGGCGCCGGCTACAACTCCCGCTTCCAGCCGCGCGGCTTGCAGATGGCAGTGGCCGGGGCCAGCGACGCGATCCATTCGCTGGGGGTGTCCTGGGAGACGATCTGCGCCGCGGTGCGTCCCGACGAGATCGGCACCTACGCCTCCTGCGCCATGGGTCAGCTCGGCGAGGAAGGCCTGGGCGGCATGCTGCGCGCCGCGCTGCTCGGCGGCCGCGCCACCGCCAAGCAATTGCCGCTGGGGCTGAACAGCATGCCGGCCGACTTCGTCAACGCCTATGTGCTCGGCAGTCTCGGGCACACCGAGGCCATCACCGGCGCCTGCGCGAGTTTCTTGTACAACCTCCATGCCGCGGTGCGCGACATCCGTCGTGGTGTGCGCCGCGTAGCCTTGGTGGGCGGAGCCGAGGCGCCCGTCACCCCGGAGATCATCGAGGGTTTCGCCAACATGAACGCGCTGGCCGATGATGACGCCATGGCGCGCCTGGGCGATCCCAACCCGCGGCGCTACAGCCGTCCCTTCGGCTACAACGCCGGCTTTGTCGTCGGCGAGGCGGCCCAATACGTGTTCCTGATGGACGATGCGCTGGCCGTCGAGTTGGGCCTCGACATCCACGGCGCGGTGCCCGAGGTGTGCATCGACGCCGACGGCGTCAAAAAATCGATTTCCGGGCCTGGCCCCGGCAACTACCTCTGTTTTGGCAAGGCGGTGGCGGCGGCGCGCGCGATCCTCGGCGAGCAGGGTCTGCGGCGGCGCAGCGCGATCTTCGCCCATGGCTCCAGCACCCCCCAGAACCGGGTCACCGAATCGCTCATCTTCGACCGCATCGCCGCAGCATTTGGCATTTCCGCCTGGCCGGTGTGCGCGGTGAAGGCCTATGTCGGGCATTCGTTGGCCGTGGCCAGCGGCGATCAGCTGGTGACGGCAATCGGTGCCCTGCGCCACGGCCTGTTGCCCGGCATCAAGACCATCTCCGAGGTTGCCGACGACGTCCATGCGCAGCGGTTGCGCATTCCCCTCGCCGATCTGGACCTGCGCGAGCAAGGACTGGACGCAGCCATCCTCAATGCCAAGGGCTTTGGCGGCAACAATGCTTCCGGGCTGGTATTGTCCCCGGCGCTCGCCGAGGCCATGCTGGCGCGCCGCTATGCGCATCGATGGGGCGAGTACTGCGCGCGGCGCGAGCGCAGCCGGGCCACCGCTGCGGCCTATGAAGCGCGGGTGGATCGCGGCCAGTTCG
>JADLCO010000007.1 GCA_020847115.1 Pseudomonadales bacterium
CGAGTACGACTACTCCGCGGGCTATGGTGCCGAGTTCGGGGATTTCTCCTTCGATATCAGCCTGTGGAACTACAACTACTCGGACAACGGCTTGGCCGGCAAGGGCTTCGATGTGTCGGACGACACCACGGGTGAGCTCAGCGAGATCGTCACCACCGTGGGTTACAAAGGCATCAAGCTTTCCTGTTACGACAATGTCGCGGGTGCGACCGGATACGAGTACTGGACGCTGAGCGGCTCGCTCGACAAGTTCAGCCTGCTGGTGGGCTATCACGATCCCGACGGCGGTGACACCAATGACATGACCCATGTGAACCTGACCTATGCGTTCAACGATCGCATCTCCTTCACCGCCAGCAAGGTGATCGATCAGGATTTGAACAAGGACGATCCCGGTTCCTTCGACGAAGACGTGAAGTTCGTGGTGGCTTATTCGCTGCCGATCGAAATCTGAGCCCCGGAACTCCTCCACCCCCCCCTTGGGCGCCGGTTGTTTCCCCGGCGCTTTTTTTCGCTCTTGTTTGCCGGGGGCTGGATGCAGCGGATGAGGCTGATTGCGCGCGTGGTCGGTGGCCGCGGCGCACGCCGGCGTCCGCTGTGGCGCTATCATGGCTGGCATCGGGATTCGGGGCCGGCTGCGTTCGGTATCCGGCGTGCCCTGGGCCTTGCTGCAAAGGTGGACCGTGACCGACCGCGAACGCTCTGAGCGCCCTGCCGACGGCGATGGCCGCGACGGGGTGATCCTGGCGCCCTGGGAACAGGCCTTCGCGCGCATCGCCACGCCCTTCGAGGAATTCATCCATCGCCAGACCACCGGCGGCATGGTGCTGATGGCCACCACCCTGGTGGCGCTGTTGCTGGCCAACTCCGCCTTGGCGCCGGCCTATGAGCATCTGGTACACCTGCCCGCGGGGTTGCGCATCGGTACCTGGGGAATCGAGAAGACCCTGCATCACTGGATCAACGACGGCTTGATGGCGCTGTTTTTCTTCGTCGTCGGCATGGAGTTGAAGCGCGAAATGCTGGTCGGCGAACTGGCAAGCCTGAGACATGCGACATTGCCCATCGTCGCCGCCATCGGCGGCATGGTGGTGCCGGCGTTGATCTACGCCGCGTTCAATGGAGGTGCACCCGGAGCGCGCGGCTGGGGCATCCCGATGGCCACCGATATCGCTTTTTCGATCGGGGTGGTGGCCTTGCTCGCCGGGCGGGTACCGAGGGCGTTGATCACGTTTCTGGTGGCCCTGGCCATCGTTGACGACCTGGGCGCGGTACTGGTGATCGCGATTTTCTATACCGAGAAGATCGCGCTGGGCTGGCTGGGTTGGGCGGTGGCGCTGGTGGGCCTGCTCTGGGTATTCAATCTCGCCGGGGTGCGCCGCACCATGCCCTATTTCCTGGCGGCAACGGTGCTCTGGTACCTGCTCTTGCAATCGGGCGTTCATGCCACCCTGGCCGGGGTGTTGGGCGCGTTTGCGGTCCCGGCGCGGCCGCGCTACGACCCAGCCGCGTTTAGTCGGCAGGTGCGCGGCCTGATGGCGAAATTCGACCAGAGCTATCGCCCCGGGGCCAGTATCCTGACCAATGATGAACTGCGTGCCATCGCTCAGACGCTGGGCAATGGCGCCGTCCAGGTGCAGGCGCCGCTGCAGCGTCTGGAGCACCTTTGGCATCTGCCGGTGGCCTTTCTGATCGTGCCGGTATTCGCCCTGTTCAACGCCGGCATTCCGCTACAGTCGGCAGACTGGTCGGAGGTTTTTCGCAACCCCGTGACTCTGGGCGCGGGGCTGGGCCTGCTGGTGGGCAAGTTCATCGGGATCACCGGATCGGTGTGGCTGGCGCTGCGTTGCGGCATCGGTGAGTTGCCCACCGGCACTCGCTTGGTGCAGATTCCCGGCGTGGCGCTGCTTGCCGGGATCGGTTTCACCATGGCCATCTTTATCAGCGAGCTGGCGTTTCGCGGCTACCCGCAGCTCCTGGTGGATGCCAAGACCGGCGTGCTCTGTGGGTCGGTGCTATCGGGTGTTGCCGGCTACCTGTGGTTGCGCTTCACCGCCAAGCCGGCACCGACCTGAATTCAGCGCAGCGGCCAGCCGATCAGTAGCACCGCGATGGTGGTGGCGCCGATCAGCAGATTCATGGGCACGCCAACCTTGAGAAAATCCGTGAAGCGGTAGTTGCCGGGGCCGTAGACCATCAGGTTGGTCTGATAGCCGATGGGTGTGGCGAAGCTGGCGGAGGCTGCCATCATCACCGCGAACACGAAGGGCTCGGCGTTGAGGTTGGCGCTCTCGGTCATCGCCAGCACCGTCGGCAGCATCAGCATCGCGGCGGCGTTGTTGGTGATGATCTCGGTGAGCAGCATCACCGTCAGGTAGGTCAACGCCAGCATCAACCAAGGTCGATCACCGCTCAGCGCCATGAAGCTGTTGGCGATTGCCGCGGCCGCTCCGGTCTTTTCCAGCGCGGACCCCAGGGCGAAGGCTGCGCCGATGGCGATGATCACCGTTAGATCCAGGCTCTTCTCCGCCTGGCTGACCGAACAGCAGCCGGTGAGCAACATGGCCCCGGCACCGATCAGGGCGGCATTGAGCATGCTGATCCACTCCAGCCCCGCCGCAGCAACCACGGCGACCAGAATCGCCCAGGCCAGGTAGGCGCGCTCGTGGCGCGGTTGCTCGGTGTCCAGGTCGTTGATCAGTAGAAAATCCTTGGTGTGGCGCTGGCGGCTGACGAACGCCGGTCGCGCTTCTAGCAGCAGGGTGTCCCCGGCCTCCAGCTCGATGCTACCGAGGTTGCCCGGCACCCGTTCGCCATTGCGGGCCACAGCGAGTACTGCGGCGCCGTAGCGGTCGCGGAAGCGGGTGTCGCGGATCGCGTGGCCGACGGCGTCGCAGTGGGGTGAAACCACCGCCTCCACCAAGCGCCGCTCGGCGCGTTCGGTGAACAGCGGTGCCTCGCCCTCCACCGAGGGCACGATGCCGTTGATGCGCAGCAGATCGGCAATTGCCTGTGTATCGCCGGCAAATACCAGGCGGTCGCCACCGCGCAGCTTTTCCTCGGAGGGCACTGCGGTCACGATGTTGCCGTCGCGCTCAATTTCCACCAGATACACCCGGCGCAGGTGGCGCAGTCCGGCTTGTTCCACGGTCTTTCCCACCAGTGGGCCGTTGGGCGCAACGGCGACCTCGAGGGTGAATTCGCGCAGATTGGCGAACGGGGTGCCGTCCTTGCGGTCGGGCAGCAGGCGCGGAAACACCAGTAGCATGAAGACCAGCCCCACCACCGCGACCGGTAGCCCCACCGCGGTGATGTCGAAAAGGCCGAACCCGGGCCCACCGGTCAGCGCCTGATACTGACCATTGACCACCAGGTTGGTGCTGGTGCCAATCAGTGTCAGGGTGCCCCCGAGGATGGCGCTGTAGCTCAGCGGAATCATCAGCTTGGAGGGCGGCACCCCGATCTGGCGCGACCAGGAGTGCAGCGCGGGAATCAATGCGGCGACCACGGGAGTATTGTTGAGGAACGCGCTCAACGCGGTCACCGGAGCAGCGAGGCGCAACTGGGCGCGCCGCACGCTGGTGGGTCTGCCGAGTAGCTGATTGACCAGTAGATCGATACCTCCGGATGCCTCCAACCCCGCGGCGACCACGAACATGGCGGCAACGGTGATCAGTCCGGGGTTGCCGAAGCCCGCCAGCACTTCGTTGGCGCCGAGCACTCCGGCGACGCTGAGGATGGCAAGCGCCGCCATCATCACCAGATGTGGTCCCAGGCGGGTGACCATCAGGGTGATCAGTACGCCCAAGGTGAGGGCAATAGCGAGCCAGGCCTGCCAATCCATGATCTGTGCTCTCTGCGGAGTCCGGTGGAAAGCGCAGCAGCATAACGGCTTTGGCACAATCCAAAACGCATTGGACGGTAAAGTTTTAGAACGATTGAGAATAATCGGCTTGGCTAACGACATTGGCCCCCGGTGGCGCACGCTGGATACCGGGGCTTGGAAGCCGCCTCCAACCCCTTGTGCGCTATCCTTGAGGTGAATCCAACCGGGAAGGGTCGAGATGATCAACATCCGCACGGCAACATCCGAGGAAATGGCCAAGATCATTCCCTGGCTGAAGGCCTTTTCCCGCCTCAATGAGAAGTTCTACCGGTGGAGCGGTGGGCGGCTGATGGGCAAGCTGAATGGCCACGACGTCTGCCTGGTCACCATGACCGGGGCCAGGACCGGTGCGCGCCGCACTATCCCGCTGATGCACGTGCCCTATCGGGACGGGGTGATCCTCGTGGGCTCCCAGGGCGGTGCGCCCAGGAGCCCGGTGTGGGTCAACAACCTGATCGCCCAGCCGGATATCGAAGTCCAGTACAAGAGCAAGAAGATGCGGTTGCGCGCGCGCCGCGCCAGCGCAGAAGAGAAAGCCGCGGTGTGGCCGGTGTGTTGTGAACACTATCCCGATTACGAGCTGTACCAGCAGCGCACCGAGCGAGATATCCCGGTATTCATCTGCGAGCCGCGCTGAAGCTCCTTAGGCCAGTAGCCGGGCCAGTTGTGCCACCGCGATGCTGCCGAGACCACCGATCAGGTTCATCATCGCATCGAGGTGCGTGCGGCGGCCTTGGGCCACGCGCAGTCCGGTGGCAGAGATGGCGGCGGTCTTGTAGTAGGTGAAGACGTCGTACCAATGCAGGCGGTCGCGATCCACTCGCTGGCCGGACAGGGCCTGGTACTTTTCCAGCAGTTCCTCGAATGGCAGCAGGCCGCAGGCCAGCAATTGACCGCGTTCGTCGGGACAGCCGAGCATCTGGCAGCCGACATAGGCGAGGTCCTCGTGATGGTCGCCCAGGTGGCACAGTTCCCAGTCGAGCACCGCATTGATGCGGCCGTCCGCGGTAAACATGAAGTTGCCGCTGCGATAATCCCCGTGCACCACTACCGGCTGTGGCACCGCCGGCATATTGGCCTTCAGCCAAGCCCCCGCGTATTCCACCACCGGGTGGGCCTGGATGCTGTCCTCGTGCCAGACCCGCTCCCAGAGCCCCAACGACCAGCGATTGGCCTCGGCGGTGCCCGGGGTCGGCGGATCGTAGCTGGAGAGGTTGTAGCGCCGCCAGTCGAGCCGGTGGATGGCGGCCAGGTGGGCGACGAACTGATCCTTGAGCGCGGCGCGCAGCGGCGCCGGAAAGTACATGCCTAGGCCGGTCATCTTGCCGCCGCCCTCGGGCTGTACGATGCCCTCCAGAAAGCCGGCGATCAGGAAGGGGCGGCCCAGGGCATCGGTGTCATCCTCCACCCAGAGCACTTCGGGCACGGGAACCACGCCGCGCATGGCGCGCAGGATCTGGGCTTCGCGCAGGCGATGAGTCTCGACCACGGACTCGAGCGGGTCCATGCGCAGGATGAGCGTGCGCGTACCAGTCTCGGGGCGCCACAGATCGAAGGTGAACTGTTCCTTGGAGGCGCCGCCGGTGAGGCGCTGGAGGTTGGCGATGCGCAGCTCGGTCGATCCCGTGACGCGGTGCAGGTAGGCGAGGAGGCGCGGCTGCAGCGTGGAAAAATCCATCTGCTGCTCGTGGGGTTCCGCGCGCTGTACCAGCTTGCGGGTCAGTACGGCATCGAGCGCGCGCTCCACCGGAAAGCGCGCGCGGACGGCCGCGATCCACTCCGGGGTGGGGGTGGCGCGCAGCGCCAGAGTCGGCGTGTAACTGGCCACGGCGCCGCCCCGCTACATGGCGACTTCCTGGATTTCGCCCCAGCCGGTGACGCCCGCCAGTTCCCAGCGCATGAAGGTGTGGGTGGCGCAGACATAGGGCCAGGGCTGCCAGGGATTGGACGTGAAGGCAGTGCCCGTGAAGCGGTGGCTGCGCCCGCGCTTGTCCGTGACTTCCAGGTCCATGAACACGTGCAGATTGCCGTTGCGCAGTACCCGACCCTTGCCCTTGACGAGCCCGTACACCTGGCTGCCTTCGCGCACGTAGCCGTGCACGATCGCCGCGTAGTCGTTCTTGTCGTCGGGGTTGATGACCCAGATGCAGTGGATGCTGGTGTCGTTGTCGAAGTTGGCGTTCAGCCAGCAGAAGTTCGCGAACTGGTCTTCCTGCCGCAGCCCCCAGCTGTGGTCCATGCTGGCGACGCAGTCGATTGAGAATTCGCGGCCGTCGAGCTTCATGCTGCCAGTGACCCGGCCGCTCTGGTCCCAGTGTCCGGCGTAGGCGGTGTTGGAGACGTTGTCGCCGCCGTGGCTGACCTGGGCGAGGGGGTCCATGTCCGGATCGTGGATATCGTAGGGCGCCATCAGGCCCTGGTATTTGACGGCAAAGGACAGGCGCTTACCGTCGTCGAACTGGATGTCGTAGTCCATCACCGGCTTGGTGCACTTGATCGCCAGCCCGTTGCCGAGGCGATAGTCGTCGAAATTGGTCTTGGGAAAGGGCAGATGCACCTGGTTGTTGGTGTAGCGCACCAGGTGCGGACTGTTGGAAAAGCCGTCGACGATGGTGATGCTCGACAGCACCGCACCCAGGTTCTGCCGGGTCAGCACATAGACGTTGACGTGCAGCGGCTCCTCGGGGACGTAAAAGCCGAAGTAATTGGTTTCGGCCCAGTAGGGATCGTCCGAGGATGGCGTATGAAAGTACATGTCCTTTTCGGTAATCATGGGGTCGCCCTGCTTTTGATTATCGGATTTCCGGCGCCGTGCGCGGTGAGTGGCGGACAGTTTGTACGCTACGGATCGCGATGAGGCAAGCACCCTCGGTGTACCCGGAGCGGCGTACGCCGAGGGCGGGCGAGTGTGGCGTGGGACTACCGGATGGGTTTGAGGCGATGGGCCAGCAGCAGGCCCGCGATCATGGCAGGGACGAACGCCAGGGTCTGGGCATAGCCGTAGGTCAACCCCGCCAGGGCCGGGCCGGGGCAATAGCCGACCAGTCCCCAGCCGATGCCGAAGATCGCCGCGCCGAGCAACAGGCGGGCGTCGATGTCGGTGCGGGTGGGCAGCGAAAACACGTCGGCGAACAGGGGCGCAGCGCGCCGGAATGCCAGCCGGTAACCGATGCTGGTCACGATCAGGCCGGCGCCCATCACGAACGCCAGGGCGGGGTCCCAGGCGCCGAAAATGTCCAGGAAACTGCGCACCCGCGCGGTGTTGGTCATCCCGGAGACCGCCATGCCGATGCCGAAGATGATGCCGGCGATCAATGCGGAAAGGTTCTTGGCCATGGCACAGTTCCTCAAGCAGACAGCAGGCGCATCAGAGTGACGGTGGCGATCCCGCTGGCCATGAAGATCACGGTCGCGAAGATCGAGCGCTTGGACAGGCGGGAAATCCCGCAGATGCCGTGACCGCTGGTGCAGCCCGAGCCCAAGCCCGTGCCGAAGCCGACCACCAGGCCGCCGATGACTGCCAGGCCGACGGAGGCTGCGGGCAGCGGCGCCCGGAAGCCGGCGTCGAGCCACACCGGCAGCGCACCGCCGATGACGATCCCGATCACGAACAGCAGTCGCCACAAGCGGTCGCCCTGCGGTTGGGTGAGAGTTCCAGAGAGGATGCCGCTGACGCCGGCGATACGGCCATTCAAGGTCATCATCAATACGGCCGATAATCCCACCAGGGCGCCACCGATGGTGGCCAGAACGAAGGGGTGCATGGAAAGCCTCCAGGGTTCAATGGGCAGGGCGCAGCGCTTGGCGCGCCGCGCGGCGGCGGTCCGATCCGGGGATGGGGACCGGGGTACCTGCCGGGCGATTATATTAGTGCGTGCAAGATTAGCAATATCGAATAAAATGCAGGTGCCTCGCACCATTGGTCGGTATGGGGCTGGCGCGCGTCGAGGTCCAGGAGGTGAAGCCATGGGTACTCTGCCAATGGAGCTTCAGGCATTGGCAACACATGCAGCCGAGGCGGAGGCCTTGCTCAAGGCGATGGCCAACCGCAGCCGCTTGATGATCCTCTGCACCCTCCACGAGGGGGAGTTCTCCGTCAGTGGACTGAACGCGCGGATCCCCCTCAGCCAGTCCGCGCTGTCACAGCACCTGGCGACCTTGCGCCGGGCGCGCCTGGTGGATACGCGCCGCGATGCGCAGAACGTCTATTACCGGTTGAGCGAACCCCTGGCCGGGGCGGTCATCGCGGTGCTGCACGCGCACTATTGCGGCACTCAGCCCGTCGGGTGAGCGCAGCAACCCTGACGTGTCCATTGGTCCGCGGCGCGCCCTTCGCGTTGGCTCCGGGGCTGCGGCAACCGGCGCCGCCCAATGGACCCCTGCTCAGTGAAAGCTGTGCTCGGCAGCGGGAAAACTGCGCTCGCGCACGGCCTGGGCGTAGCTGCGCAGGGCGCCCAGGATGTCGCCGGAATCGGCGAGAAAATTGCGGGCGAATTTGGGGATGCGGGCGGAAATGCCCAGCAGATCGTGCAGCACCAGCACCTGGGCATCGGTGTCGGGGCCGGCGCCGATGCCGATTACCGGGATCGCGAGCTCGCTGGAGATGCGCGCCGCCAATTGCTGGGGCACGCATTCCAGCACCAGCAGGCCGGCTCCCGCGCGTTCGAGCCGATGCGCATCCTGGAGGATCTGTTCGGCCTCGCTGGCGCCGCGGCCCTGGATCCGATAGCCGCCAAACTTGTTGACCGACTGCGGCGTTAGCCCCAGGTGGCCACAGACCGGAATGCCCCGCTCCACCAGCATGGCCACCGTCGCCGCCAGCCACTCCCCGCCTTCCAGCTTGACCATGTGCGCCCCCGCCTGCAGCAGCAGGGCGGCATTGGCCATGGTTTGCTCCGGCGTGGCATAGGCCATGAACGGCAGATCGGCGACTACAAGGCTCTTGGTGCCGCCACGGCATACCGCCGCGGTGTGATGGAGCATGTCCGCCATGGTCACCGGCACGGTGCTGGAATAGCCGAGCACGACGTTGCCGAGCGAGTCGCCCACCAGCACCACCTCGATGCCGGCGAGTTCGGCGAGGCGCGCAAAGGTGCTGTCGTAGGCGGTGATCACCGGAAATTTTTCGCCCCCCCGCTTGAGCTCGATCAGCGTGTTGATGGTGATAGTTTTCATGATTGGGGTCCGGTGTCACGACGGAGGATGGTATTGGGGGTTGTAGTAGTGGCGCCCGCTCTTGATGGTGAGCAGATAGTCCACGAGCTGCCGATAGTCGCTGTCACTGGCGGCGAGGTCGATGTCGCGGGTGTTGACGATCAGCAGGGGCGCTTCATCGTAGTAATGAAAAAGTTGAGTGTAGGCCTCGCTGAGGCGGCGCAGATAGTCCGCGGTGATGGCGCGTTCGGCCGGCACGCCCCGCTTGTGAATGCGCGCCAGCAAGGCGTCCGGCGGTGCCTGCAGATAGATCACCAGGTCGGGAACAGGTTTGTCGATGGTGAGCTGCTCATAGACCTGGTCGTAGAGCCGCAGCTCTTCATCGTCGAGCGTGATGCGGGCGAACAGCGGGTCCTTGTCGATCAGAAAATCGGCGACGCGCAGCGGGTTGAACATGTCTCCCTGGCGCAGTTGCTGGATCTGGCGCGTGCGCTGAAACAGAAAATACAGCTGGGTGGGCAGGGCATTGGCGGCCGGATCGCGATAGAAACGCTCGAGAAAGGGGTTGTCGTCGACGTTCTCGAGCAGGGTGTCGTAGTTGAGGGTTGTCGCCAGGCGGCGGGCCAGGGAAGTCTTGCCCACGCCGATGGGGCCCTCGATGGCAATGAAGCGGGGCAGGGTGGCGCGGTCGAGGTCCGGCAGCAGGTCTTGGATGATGGTGGTCACGGCGTGCCCCGAAAGCAGACGCGGACGATACCGTCGCGGCCCGTCCTTGCCAACAGCTCCGCGATGGCTGCGCCATCGGGCAGGCGCAACTGGGGGTCGAGATCCAGCAGCGGCGCCAGCACGAAGTTGCGCTGCGCCATGCGGGGATGGGGGATGGTCAGTTCCGGCAGCGACAGCCGGACATCGCCGTATAGCAGGATGTCGAGATCGAGCGGCCGCGGCCCCCAGCGCACGCCGCGCACCCGGCCGCGGGCGGCTTCCAGGGCCTGCAGTTCGCGCAACAGCGCGAGTGGTTCGAGCGCTGTGCGCAGTCGGGCGACGGTGTTGAGGTAGTCCGGCTGCGGCTGTGGTCCGATGGCGCGGCTGCGGTAGCGCGGCGCGGTGGCCTCGAGGGTGGACGCGGGCAACCGGTCCAGTGCCTGCAGCGCCCAATCGATTTGACGCTCCGGATCGGCCAGGTTCGCACCCAGGCCGACGTAGCAGATCGTGGTCATTCCACCGCTGGGGCTGGCGCCCGTCGCCGCCGCCGGCGTCGCTTCGGCGTCGCTTGCAGTTCCGCCACCATGGCTTCGCGTGTGGCCGCCGAAGCCGCTTGAAAGCGCGTCCACCAGGCGCCCATGCCGCCCAGTTCCTCGTCGCTCTGCTCGCGCAACAGCAGGAAGTCGTAGGCGGCACGAAACCGCGGATGTTCGAGCAACTGCTCGGCGGTGCCGCGGTTCGGCGCTTCGAGTCGCGGCTGCAGCTCCCAGATCTCGCGGGCCGCGGTGGAGAACCGGCGCGGTATGGCGACCCGCCGCACGGCTTTGGCGATGACCTCTGCAGCAGCCTCACTCAGGACAGCCGTTTCGGTGGCGCGGGCGGGGCGCGCGATCGTCGCGGCGATCGGTGGCCACAGCAGGGCGGCGAACAGGAAGGCCGGGGTCACCCGTTGTTGGGTGGCGACGCGCGTGTCGGTATTGATCAGCGCCTGGCGGAGAAACCGGTCGGCGCATTCGTCGGCGGCGACCGCTGCGGCGGTATCCGGCAGCAGTTGTTCCAGCAGGTGATGCTGGCGCAGGGCTTCGTAGGCCGCCAGGGCGTGGCCGGTCATCAGCAGTTTGATGAGTTCGTCGAACAGCCGCGCGGGCGGTACCTCGCCGAGCAGCGCGCGCCCTTGTGCCAGGGATTCGGCGGTCGCCGGGTGGAGTTCGAAGCCGAGTTTGGCCTGGAAGCGGGCGGCGCGCAGCATGCGCACCGGATCCTCGCGAAAGCGGGTCCCGGGATCGCCGATGACGCGCAGCGAACGCTGGCCGAGATCCTCCATGCCCCCGACAAAGTCGAGCAGTTCCCCGCTCGCCAGGTCGTAATAAATGGCATTGATGGTGAAATCGCGGCGCTGGGCATCTTCTTCCAGGGTGCCGCCGAAGACATTGTCGCGCAGCAGGATGCCGCGGTGATCGGCGCGCTTGCGCTCGGTGTGCCGAGCGGAAGCCGGAGCATCCGGATTGCCATCGTGGCCGGCGCGGAAGGTGGTGACCTCGACCAGTTCCCGGCCGATGTGCACATGGACGATCCGAAAACGGCGGCCGATGATGCGGGAGCGGCGAAACAGCGCACGCACCTGTTCGGGCGTGGCGTTGGTGGCGACGTCGAAGTCCTTGACCTGCTGGCCGAGCAGGGTGTCCCGGATACAGCCGCCGACCACCAGCGCCTGGTATCCAGCAGCGGTCAGGGTGGCCACTATCTCGCGCGCGCCGGGACTGATGACGGCCGGAAGCAATTGATGGCGACTGGCCTTGATTCTGCGGAGGGCTCCGGTCGGCACGGGAGGTTTCCGACGGAACAGCCGTTTTAGCCGCTGCAGCATTCCAGGGGGGGATCCGTTGAACAGCGAAAATTCTAGCACAGGGCGGCCGCCCGCTCGGCGGATTGCCGCTGGGGCTTGTGGCATTGGGGATATGAAAAGGGAGAAGCCGGCATCGGCTTCTCCCTGGGAGAATTATTTGCCTTGGGGTTCGGGCTAACCCACCCTTGTCGACCCGGCAAATCAGTCGGGTTACGTTATTGTTATGTTTATTGTTGTTATGCCTTTTTCTTATTGTTGTTATGAATGGTTGTGATGCTATTCGGTTCGGTTCCCGTTGGCAAATGAATTATTAGACTGATTTTTTCTTTCCAGGGTTCCGGTTAGGCGTTTTTTGTACTTGACGGGGCTGGGTGGCGATTTTGTCCCTGGACCAATGACGGGTGCCCCAGGCGAGCAAATCTGCGGGCTTGCCAGTCATCAGCTCCCCGGGTGGGTCCAGGCCCAGCCAGCGCAGCGCCCAGTGGAGGTTCGCCGTCGCGTCGGTCGCCACCAGGGCTGGAGCCAGGTTCTGCTTGCTCAACTTGTGGCCGTCGGTACCCAGTACCAGGGGTACGTGGCCGTAGTCCGGGGGGCTCAACCGGAGCCGCGCCAACAGATAGCATTGCCTCGGGGTCGAGTCGAACAGGTCGGCGCCGCGCAGTACATGGGTGATACCTTGCTCGGCGTCGTCCACCGCCGTGGCCAGCTGGTAGGCGACCAGGCCGTCTCGGCGCAGCACGATGAAATCACCGCCGGCGCAGGGCGCGCCGAACGCCCTACCTTGGATGAAGTCGCGTAGGGTGTCGGCGCCGTCGCCATCGGCGCAAATCCGCAGGGCGCCGGCCGGCGCGGAGTTATGAAGAGAATCACGCCTGGCGCGGCAGGCGCCGTCGTAGCGACCCCCGAGGGCGTGCAGCCGCTGGCGGCTGCAGCTACAGGCATACAGCAGCCCGGCGTCCGCCAGTCGGGCCAGGGCATCGCGATACAGCGCGCCGCGCCGGCTCTGGTAACAGATCGGGCCGTCCCACTCCAGGCTGTGCGCTGCCAACTGTCGGACGATGAGGTCCGCCGCGCCGGGAACTTCGCGCAGTGGATCGATATCCTCGATGCGCAGCAACCAGCGGCCCTGGTGCGCGCGGGCATCGAGGAAGCTCGCCACTGCGGTGACCAGCGAGCCCAGGTGCAGGGGCCCGGTGGGGGAGGGTGCGAAGCGCCCTGTGTAGCGGTTGGGTGCCATGGGCGATTGCCCGGATAGCCGATGGCGGGGTCGATTCGGGTGCCGGCCGACCCGTTGCGCGGCACCCTGGGGGTCAGCCGCCTACGGTCTGGCGCTCCCGGATCTCATCCAGGGTCTTGCAGTCGACGCACAGGGTGGCGGTGGGTCGCGCTTCAAGGCGGCGAATGCCGATTTCCACGCCGCATTGCTCACAATACCCGTAGTCGTCGGCGTCGATCATCTCGATGGTCTTGTCGATCTTCTTGATCAGCTTGCGTTCGCGGTCACGGGTGCGCAGCTCGAGGCTGAATTCTTCTTCCTGGGTGGCGCGGTCGGCGGGGTCGGGGAAGTTGGCGGCTTCATCCTTCATGTGGTTGACGGTGCGGTCCACCTCTGCCATCAGCTCCTGTTTCCATTCCAGCAGCAGCTTCTTGAAGTGTTCGCGCTGGTTTTCGTTCCTGTAGGGCTCGCCGCGCTTCTCCTTGTAGGGCTCGATGCCGCGCAGTAACTGCGAGGGTTTCTCTACTGCCTTCTTCTTGGCCATGGGGGATTCCGCTTGGGGGGGCTGCCGGGAAAGCGGGGTTTATAGGGCTGGCCGGCAATTTTTTCAACCCCGACTAGGGGTGGCGGCCGCATGCCGCCGGGCATGGCAAGTCGACTAGAATCCCGGTCCTCAAATCCGGAGGGCCGGCGGTGCGTAGAGCGAGGCGGGTGGCGACGCTGACTTCCTTCAAGGTCGTCGACGTCCTGGAAGCCGTGGAGCGTCTCCAGAGCCAGGGCCGCGACATCGTGCGCCTGGAGGCCGGTCAGCCCGCCTTTGCCACCCCCGCGCGGGTGGTCGAAGCCACCCGGCGGGCGCTCGCCGAGGAGCGCACCCGCTATACGTCGGCACTCGGCATCGAGCCATTGCGCGAGGCGATCGCGGATTTCTATCGGTGGCGCCACGGCCTGACGCTGGACCCCGCGCGCATCGCGGTGACCACCGGCAGCAGCGCTGCATTGGCGCTGCTCGGCGACCTGTTGATCGAGCCCGGCGACGGGGTGGTATTGACCGACCCGGGTTATCCCTGCAACGCCAACTTCGTGCGCCGTGCCGGTGGCGAGCCGCAGTGGATTCCGGTGGTGGCGGAACAGGGCTACCGCCTCACCGCCGCCGCGGTGGCGGGGCACTGGCGCGCCAATACGGTGAGCGCCTGGTTGGCCTCGCCGGCAAATCCCACCGGTGCCGTGCTCGATGCGGATGCGCTTGGCGAGCTGGCGGCGGAGGTATCGCGCCGCCGCGGCACGCTGGTCGTCGACGAGATCTACCATGGCCTGATCTACGATGGGCCCGAGACGTCGGTGCTCGAGGTGGCCGCCGACGCCTTCGTGATCAACAGCTTTTCGAAGTATTTCGGCATGACCGGCTGGCGCCTGGGCTGGCTGGTGGCGCCGCAGGCGGCGATGGGCGATCTCAATACCTTGGCGCAGAATTTCTACATCTCGCCGTCCAGCATCGCCCAGCACGCCGCCCTGGCCGCGTTGCACCCCGAGGTGCTCGCCGAGCTGGAGGCGCGTCGCGAGGAACTGCGCTGTCGCCGCGATTTTCTGGTGGCGGCACTCCGCGAGCTGGGCTTTGCCATTCCCCGGGTGCCCGCCGGTGGACTCTATGTGTACGCCGGCATCGATGGGCTCGCCGACGACAGCGAGGCGTTCTGCCGGGAGATGCTGGAGCGGGCCGGGGTGGCGTTCACGCCGGGCACCGATTTCGGCACCCACCGGGCCCGCCAGTGCGTGCGTTTTTCCTACACCGAGCCGCTGCCGCGCCTGGAGCTTGCGGTGGAGCGGCTGCGCTTGGCGCTGGCGCAGCGGTGATCTTCGATCCACCCCTGGAAGCGGGGGTCTTCCTGCGCCGCTACCGCCGGTTCTTCGCCGACGTGCGCTGCCGTGACGGCACCGAACTTACCCTGCACTGCGCCAATACCGGCTCGATGTTGCATTGTCAGGTGCCCGGCGCGTCCTGCTGGTTCTCGCGCAGCGCCGCGCCGCGGCGCAAGTTGCCGGGCACGCTCGAGATCGTCACCACCAGTGACGGCCGCCGCGCCGGCGTCAACACCCTGCGCGCCAATACCCTGGTGGCGGAAGCGCTCGCCGCGGGCCGCATCGCACCGCTGCGCGGCTATCGAAGCTGGCGCCGGGAGGTGCGCTATGGCACCGAGAACAGCCGCGTCGACCTGCTGCTCGAAGGCGACGCGCCACCCTGCTTCGTCGAGATCAAGAATGTCACGTTGTCGCTGGGCGGCGGGATCGCGGCGTTCCCGGACGCGGTCACCCGGCGCGGCGCCAAGCACCTGCGCGAACTGGAGGCGGTGGTCGAGCAGGGTGCGCGGGCGGTGCTGCTGTTCTGCGTGCAGCTGAGCGACGTGGACGCGGTGGTGCCGGCGGACGCGCTGGATCCCGACTATGGCGCGGCACTGCGCCGGGCGGCGCAGCGGGGAGTGGAGGTGCTGGCCTGGGGTTGCCAGGTCACCGCGCAGGAAATCGTCCTTGCCGAGCCGCTGGCGGTGCGGCTCTGAGGGCGGCATCGGGGTGGCGGGAAGGCGCCGTGCAGCACCCTCCAGCCACCGAAGCTCACATCTTGCCGTCGATTTCCACGACCCGCGACTTGAACTTCCAGGCGCCGTCGACCTTCACCAGCTGGTCGAGGTAGCGGCCCGAATTGACCACGCTCACCTTTTCGCCGGTATCGACCAGGATCAGGTAGGCGTCGTGGGTCGCGCTGTTGCCCTGGACCTCGACGATGGCATCGGTGGTGCAATGCTTGACCTTCATGGTCGGGATCATCTTACGGGCAAAGGCGAGCAGGGCTTCGTGGCCGGCCGCCAGCTGCTTGCCGCCCATGGCGAAGGTGCCGTCGGCAGCGAAGGTCGCCACCCAGGCTTCCGGGTCGCGGTAATCGAAGGCACGGTTGTACTTGGCCACCAGTTGGCGAATTTCCAGTTGATCGGCGAGGGTGCTCATGGTGTTCTCCTGAGGTTGTGTGGGGAAAGCCGAGGGCGGCAGTGCCGGTGCCGGAAGCAACTGCCGAGTGTCGATCCGGGTGTCAATGTAGCAAAGCGGCGCCTGGCTCGGGCAGCAGATACAGGCCGCCGTCGCGCTCTTGGTGGGGAACCGGCTCCAGCCCCTTGCCGGCGCAGGGGCCGGCGAGGCAGCGGCCGGACTCCGGTGCGAACAGGGCGCCATGAACCTGGCAATGGAGGTAGCGGCCACTGTGATCGAGGAAGCGGTCGGGGAGCCAGTTGAGTTCGAAACCGGCATGGGGGCAGCGGTTGCGGTAGAGGCGAATGCCGGCGGCGGTGCGCAGTGCCACCAGGCTCAGGTCGCTCGCCACCCGAAACCCCCGCGGGTGACCCGGTTGCAGGTCCTCCGTCCGGCACAGGAACACCGCGGCCGGTGCCTCAGAGTCCACGGCGCAGGGCCTCGATGCGTTCCTCCAGCGGCGGGTGCGACAGGAACAGCCGGGTCGCGTGCTGCCGCCAGCCGCTCGAAATGCCCAGTGCGGTGAGCGAGTCGGGCAGCTCGTTGGGCACATGGGCCTGGGTTTCGCGCTGCAGCTGCTGCAGCGCCGCGATCATCGCCCCCCGGCTGGCCAGCCGCGCGCCGGCGGCATCGGCGCGAAATTCGCGCCAGCGGGAAAATGCCAGGACGATCATGCTGGCGAGGATGCCCAGCACCACCTGCAGCACCATCACTACCAGGAAGTGGCCGGCGCCGTGGCCGCGCTCGTTCTTGAACACCACCCGGTCGACCACCGAACCCAGCACCCGGGCCAGAAACAGCACGAAGGTGTTGAGCACGCCCTGGATCAACGACAGGGTCACCATGTCGCCGTTGGCGACGTGGCCGATCTCGTGTGCCAGCACCGCCCGCGCCTCGTCGCGGCTGAAGCGTTCCAGCAGGCCGGCGCTCACCGCGACCAGCGCGTTGTTCTTGTTCCAGCCGGTAGCAAAGGCATTGGCCTGCCGGGCCGGGAATATGCCCACTTCCGGCATGCCGATGCCGGCCTTGCGGGCCAGCTCGCCCACGGTGTCGACCAGCCAGCGCTCCTCGGCGGTGGCCGGCTGGTCGATGATCCGGGTTGCGGTGCCCATGCGCGCCATGGTCTTCGACAGCAGCAGGGAGATGAACGAGCCGGCGAAACCCATCACCCCGCAGAACACCAGCAGCGCCGTGGTGTCGGTATGGATTCCCTGGCTGGCCAGGTACTGCTCCAGTCCCAGGCCGCGGAAAATCCCGGCGACCAGCGCCAGCACGGCGACGTTGGTGGCCAGAAACAGCAGGATTCTCAGCATGTTGTCGGTCTCCGTGTGGTGTTGGCACAGGGCTGTGGGTAAGATGGGGGGCGCCGCCGCAAGTTCAATGACTTGGCGCGGCTCGGGGTTCGGGTCAGTGCTCGAGGTCGGTCCATGCACATCGTAACCTACCCCTGGTGGAGCGGGTGGGCGCTTCCGGTCCGGTGTGTGCGATTACTGCACGGCTGCCTCGGCCTGATCGCCATCACGTTGCTGCCCGCTTGTGCCTGGTGGGCGCCGAGTGCGGAATCCTTGCCGCGAGCCGAACTGCTCGGCATCCGCGAAGTGGACCGGGATGGCGGCGAGACCCGCTATGTGGTCACGCTGCGGCTGGTCAATCCAGGCCCGCGCGTGCTGCGCGTCACCGGCGTCTCCTGCTACCTTCATGTGGACGGCACTCTGGCCGCCGAAGGCTTCGCGGGGCCGTTGGCACCCCTGCAGCCGGGCACGGCGACGCGCTTCACCTTGGAGGCGCGTGCCAATTTGCTGGGCGGCTTGAAATTGATGACCGGACTGTCCGCGCGCGGGCCCAGGCCCTATCGGCTCGAGGTCCGGCTGCATCGGCCGTGGAGCCTGCTGCCGCTCGCGCTCAACACCAGCGGGGAGGTGAGCGTTGCCAAGTGAAGAGGCCCTGATCGACCTCGAAATCCGGCTCGCCTTTCAAGAGGATGCGATCGCCGCCCTCGACCGCCAGCTGCAGGCCCAGCAGCGGCGCATCGACCTGCTGGAGCAGCGCTACCGGTTGGTACTGGAGCGCATCGACGAATTGCTGGCGGGCGCCGGGCCGGCGGCGCCGGAACCGCCGCCGCCCCACTATTGAGCAGGCGCCCTCGGTGAGCCCGGGTGAAACCGCGATGGACGACGCGCGCATGCTGACCGGGCAGGTCCTCGATCATCTCGATACCTGGCGAGACGCGGCCGGCGAATGCCTGCTCCATCGGGCGGTGATCGCGCCGCTGCGCCTGCTGTGCGAGCAGGCCGCGGCGGCAGGCATCGAGCTGTGCGTGGCCAGTGGCTTTCGCTCCTTCGAGCGCCAGCTGGCGATCTGGAACGCCAAGGCGCGCGGCGAGCGCCCGGTGTTCGATGAGCATGGCCGGCCCTGTGTCTGGGAACGGCTCGACGCCCGCCAACGCACCTACGCCATCCTGCGCTGGTCGGCGCTGCCCGGCGCCTCCCGCCACCACTGGGGGACCGATCTCGACGTCTGGGACGCGGCGGCGGTGGGTGCCGATTACCGGCTGCGGCTGGAACCTGAGGAGTACGCTCGGGGCGGGCCCTTTCACCGGCTTTCGACGTGGCTCGATGTGCATCTGGATGCGGCATCCGGATTCGCCCGCCCCTATGCAGGTGGTACGGGGGTCGCTGCAGAGCCCTGGCACCTGAGCTATCTGCCGCTGGCGGCACGTTTCGAGCGCCAGCTCACCCCGGCGCTGCTGCGCCGGACCCTCGACGGCGCCGCGCTCGAGCTCAAAGCGGTGGTGCTCGAGGAACTCTCCGAGATCCACGGCCGGTTCGTCGCCACCGGGCAGGTCCGCGCCGGCGCGTGGCCGTTGCATCCGCGGAGTTGATGGGGGATAGTCGGCGACAAAGCGCGGAGGCACCGATGCACGCCGGCGACGACCCACTTTGGCAGGCCATTCGCGAGGAGGCGCTGGCCGCCGTGCGCGCCGAGCCGCTGCTCGCCAGTTATCTGCACCGCGCGTTGCTCAGCCACCCGAGTTTCGAATCGGCGCTGGTCCACAACCTGTCCGAGCAACTGGGCAATGCCGTGGTGTCGGCGCTTACCATTCGCCAAGTCTTCGAGCAGACGCTGGCCGCAGCGCCGGAGATCGCCGCCAAGGCGCGCCGCGACGTGCGCGCCTACTACGAGCGCGATCCGGCCTGCGACCGCTATCTGATGCCGCTGCTGTACTTCAAGGGGTTTCACGCCCTGCAGGTACATCGCAGCGCACACCAGCTGTGGCAAAGCGGGCGCCGCGCCCTGGCGCTGTACCTGCAAAACCAATGCTCTGAGCGCTTCGGGGTCGACATCCATCCTGCGGCCGTGATCGGTGGCGGCATCATGATCGACCACGCCACCGGCGTGGTCATCGGCGAGACCGCGCGCGTCGGCGACGACGTCTCGCTGTTGCACGGGGTGACCTTGGGCGGCACCGGCTGTCACGGCGGTGAGCGCCATCCTCTGGTGGGCGCCGGGGTGCTGATCGCGGCGGGGGCCAAGCTCATCGGCCGCATCGAAATCGGCGCCAACGCGCGTATCGGTGCGGGCAGTCTGGTGCTCGACCCAGTGCCGCCGGGCGCCACCGCCGTCGGCGTGCCGGCGCAGGTGGTGGGCGCGGTCCAGGTGGGCGCGGCCCAGGTGGGCGGCTGACCATGGAAGGCGCCACTCCAGCGCGGCGCGGCGGCCTGGTAAAGCGCCGTCTGTTCGATGCCAGCCGCTATTCGCTGCAGGGCCTGCGCGCCTGTTTCCGCCATGAGGAGGCCTTTCGCACCGAGCTCGGCATCGCTCTGGTGCTGACCCCGCTGGCGTTTCTGGTGGCGCGAACTGCGCTGGACCTGGTGCTGTTGCTGGGCGTCATGGTGCTGGTGCTGATCGTCGAATTGCTCAATTCCGCGGTGGAGTCGGTGGTCGATCTCCATGGCAGTGAACGGCACGAACTCGCCGGCCGCGCCAAGGATCAGGGCTCGGCGGCGGTGATGTTGAGCATGGCGCTGTGCGTGCTGGTATGGGGCGGCATCCTCTGGGCGCGGTTTGCGACATGAGCCAGCAACTGCGCTACGACCTGTTGTTTCGCGGCGACATCGTGCCCGGCCGCCAACTGGACGATGTCAAGGCGCGGGTGCGGGAGCTGTTTCAGATCGATGACGCGCGGCTGGCCAGCCTGTTCTCCGGGCGACCGGTGTTGATTCGCCGGGATCTCGGCGCGGCGGAAGCCGAGCGCTATCGCGACGCGCTCGCCGCTGCCGGTGCCTTGGTGGAATTGCGCCCGGTTTCGGGATCGCCCGAAGACGCTGCGGCACCGGCAGCGGTGGCTCCGCAATCCTCCACCGCCGCCGGCGATTGGAGCCTGACCCCGGTGGGCGCTGACCTGTTGCGCTCCGAGGAGCGCGCCCAGTCCGCGCCGCGCGCGGTGGACGTCGGCCATCTCAGCGTAGCGCCGTCCGGTGCCGACGTGCTGCGTCCGGAGGAGCGGCGGGAGGTAGCGCCGCGGATCGTCGACACCTCCCATCTCGGGTTGCAGGCGCTGGACGACTGATTGCGGCCGGATCCGGCCGCGGTGCGATCGGGGGCACCCCCATGACCGGAACCAAAGACAGCTTCGCCAGTGTGGCCAGCCTGCAGGTCGGGGCCCGCCGCTACCGCTATTTCAGCCTGGAGCGCTTCGCTGCGGCCAGTAAGCTGACCTTGCAGGCCTTGCCCATCAGCCATCGGGTGCTGCTCGAAAACCTGCTGCGCCACGAGGACGGCGACGCGGTCACCGCCGCGGACGTGCTGGCGCTCGCCCGCGGAGCGCGGGATCGCGAGATCGCCTTTACCCCGGCGCGGGTGCTGATGCAGGACTTCACCGGGGTGCCCGGAGTGGTGGATCTCGCCGCCATGCGCGATGCCGTGAGCGCCCGTGGTGGCGATCCCCGGTGCGTCAACCCCCTGGTCCCGGTGGACCTGGTGATCGACCACTCGGTGATGGTCGATCACCACGCCGCAGCGGATGCCTATCGCGCCAACGTCGACGTCGAGATGGCGCGCAACGGCGAGCGCTACCGCTTTCTGCGCTGGGGCCAGGCCGCCTTCGACAACTTCCGCGTGGTGCCGCCCGGAACGGGTATCTGCCACCAGGTCAATCTCGAGTACCTCGCCCGCTGCGTGTGGACCCGCACCCAGGGCGACCTCACCTGGGCCTATCCCGACACGCTGGTGGGCACCGACAGCCACACCACCATGATCAATGGCCTGGGTGTGCTCGGCTGGGGCGTGGGCGGCATCGAGGCGGAGGCGGCCATGCTAGGCCAGCCCATCGCGATGCTGATTCCGCAGGTGGTGGGGGTGTGTCTGCGCGGGCGGCTGCGCGCCGGCGTCACCGCCACCGACCTGGTGTTGACGGTCACCGAGCTGCTGCGCCGGCACCAGGTGGTGGGCAAGTTCGTCGAGTTCCACGGCCCCGGGCTCGACCACCTGCCACTCGCCGATCGCGCCACACTGGCCAACATGGCGCCCGAATACGGCGCCACCTGCGGCTTCTTCCCCATCGACCGCCATACCCTCGATTACCTCGAACTCACCGGCCGCGAGCCGGAGCAGATCGCCCTGGTGGAGGCCTATGCCAAGGTCCAGGGGCTGTGGCGGGATCCGGCGCTGACGCTGGCCTACGACGAGCACGTCGAACTCGACCTGGGCGCCGTGGCGGCTTCGGTGGCCGGGCCGCGGCGGCCCCAGGATCGCCTGCCGCTGGCAGCGCTCGGCCGGGCGACGCGGGAGGCGATCGAGCTGCGCGGCCGGCCGCCGCCGGCCATGTCTGCAGGGGCCGGCGAGCGGCCGCTCGCCGATGGCGACCTGGTGATCGCCGCCATCACCTCCTGCACCAACACCTCCAATCCCGCGGTGATGCTGGCGGCCGGTCTGGTGGCGCGCAAGGCGGTGGCACTGGGTCTGCGGCCCAAGCCCTGGGTCAAGACCTCGTTGGCGCCCGGCTCCAAGGTGGTCACCGCGTACCTGGAACACACCGGATTGCAGCGGGATCTGGATCGGCTGGGCTTCAATCTGGTGGGCTATGGCTGCACCACCTGCATCGGCAACTCCGGGCCGCTGCCGCCGGCGGTCGATGCCGCCATCGCCGCGGCCGACCTGACGGTGGGCGCGGTGCTCTCCGGCAACCGCAATTTCGAGGGTCGAATCCATCCGCGGGTGCGGCTCAACTGGCTGGCGTCGCCACCGCTGGTGGTGGCCCTGGCGCTGGCCGGGACCACCCTGCTCGACCCCGAGCGCGATCCCCTCGCGACCACTGCCGCGGGCGTTCCGGTGCACCTCGCCGACCTGTGGCCGGACGGCGCCGAGCTCGCCGCCGCCATGGCATCGGTCGAGCGCGACCTGTTCGTGCGCCAGTACGCTCGGGTGTTCGACGGCGATGACCAGTGGCAGGCGCTGGCGGTGTCGCAGGGCGACACCTATGCCTGGGATGCGGCTTCCACCTATATTCGCCGGCCGCCCTTCTTCGACGCGCCGGCGCCGGCGCTCGCGGCGATCCGCGATGCCCGGTTGCTGGCGTTGTTTGGCGACTCGGTGACCACCGATCACATCTCGCCCGCCGGGGATATCGATCCGGACAGCCCGGCGGGCCGCTACCTCTTGGCCCAGGGGGTGGCGGCGGCGGACTTCAACTCCTATGGCGCCCGGCGGGGAAACCACGAGGTGATGATGCGCGGCACCTTTGCCAACGTCCGCATCCGCAACGAGCTGGTACCGGGCGTCGAGGGCGGCTATACGCGGCTGCCGGACGGCGCCGAGCCGCTGCCCATTTTCGCTGCCGCCATGGCCCACGGCCGGCACGGCACGCCGCTGCTGGTGATCGCCGGGCGCGAATACGGCACCGGTTCCAGCCGCGACTGGGCGGCCAAGGGGCCGCGGCTGCTGGGCGTCCGCGCGGTGGTCGCCGAGAGCTTCGAGCGCATTCACCGCTCGAACCTGGTGGGCATGGGCATCCTGCCCCTCGAGTTCGTCGCTGGCGGGCGCCGGGAGCTCGGGCTGGACGGCAGCGAGCGTTTTCACCTGGAGGGGCTGGCGCGGCTCGCGCCGGGCCAGCAGCTCGAGCTGGTGATCGAGCGTGTCGACGGCCGCCGCGACCGCTGCCTGCTGCGGCTGCGCATCGATACCGACAGCGAGCTGCGCTACTACCGCGCCGGTGGCATCCTCCACCACGTCCTCGACCAGTTGGCGGCGAGCCGGGCATGAGCGGCGGCCAGCGCACCGAGCGCGATTCCCTGGGCGAGGTCGCCATTGCCGATACCGCCCTGTGGGGAGCCCAGACGCAGCGTTCGCTGGAAAACTTTCCCATCGGCGGGCAGCGCTTTCCGCTCGCCTTCATCCGCGAGTTCGCCCTGGTCAAACAGGCCGCCGCGCGCGCCAACCATGAGCTGGGCATGCTCAGCGCCGAGCGCCGGGAACTGATCTGTGCCGCCTGCGCCGAGATCGTAGCCGGCCGCCACGACGACCAGTTTCCGCTGGTGGTGTGGCAGACCGGCAGCGGCACCCAGACCAACATGAACCTCAACGAGGTGATCGCCAACCGCGCC
>JADLCO010000008.1 GCA_020847115.1 Pseudomonadales bacterium
GGCCATCGGCATCGCGCGCGACGTGCTCGCACTGCGCACGCAGGCGCTCGGGCGCGACCATCCGCAGACCCTGCGCACCATGCTGAATCTCGGTGCATTCCTGGCCCATGCGGACGACATCGAGGGCTCCACCGCAATCACCCGCGAGTGCTATGAGCGGCGCAAGGCTGCGCTCGGGCCCGATAATCCGGACGTCTACACCGCCAGCCTGAATCTGGTCGATTTCGAGATCATTCGCGGCAACACCGCCGAGGCACTGCGCCTGGCGGAAGAGACGCTGGCGCAGCGCAAACGTCTGCTCGGGCCAGATCATGGCGACACCGTGCTGGCCGAGCGTCTGCTCGGCCGCGCGCTGGCAGCCGCCGGCGAGCATGCGCGCGCCATTCCACTGCTCGAAGCCGATCTTGCCGACCCCGACGAGAACGAGCGCGCGCGGGCCATGGCTGCCTGGTATCTCGCGCTGGCCTATCGTGGCGTCGGCCGCGAGGCGGACGCAAAGGCCCTGATCGATGTGCGCACCGCGCGGCTGCTGCGCGCCACCCACGAAGAACTGAACCCGCCGGAGCGCCATGCGCTGCGGCAATTGAAGGAGTACCTCCGGCGATGAACTACCTCCGCCGATGAACTACCTGCGGCGATGACCTGGCTCGTCACCGGCGCCAGCCGCGGCCTCGGCCGGCAACTCGCGCTGCAACTCGCCGAGCGCGGCTTCGAGGTGCATGCCTGTGCGCGCGACGCGTCCTCGCTGGCCGAGGTGGCGGCGCACCCCTCCGGGCGCATCCGCGCGCTGGCGCTGGACCTCGGCGATGCCGCCGCGCTGACGCCCGCGCTGCACGCCGCGCTGGCCGGCATGGAGCGCCTGGACGGGGTGATCAATAACGCCGGCATCGGCAGCTACAAGCCCTTCGCCGACCATGCGCAGGCCGAATTGCTGGCGATCCTGCAGGTCAACCTCGGCGCGGTGATGCAGATCTGCCACGCGGTGCTGCCGCGCATGCGCGCGCAGCGCGCCGGGCAGATCGTCAACATCGGCTCCGATCTCGCGCGCCGCCCGCTGGCCAACATGGCGGCGTACACCGCCAGCAAGCATGGCCTGGCCGGCTTCAGCCACTCGCTGCTGCGCGAGGTCAAGGACGCGGGCATCAAGGTCAGCCTGATCAATCCGGGGATCATCGACACCGGTTTCGGCGGCGGCACCGAGGGCAGCCGCGACCCCGCCGCCAGCCTGCACCCCGCGACGTTGGCGCGGCTGATCCTGGATGCGGTGCTGCAACCCGGCAGCGTGGTGGTCGATGAGCTGACCGTGCATCCGGCGGGGCAGGATTTCTAGCGGGTTGCCGGTGATTGGCCTCTGGTTGTCGGTTGTCAGTTGTCGGTTGTCGGCGGCAACAGCCGGCGAGCCGATGGCCTGTGGGAGCGGCTTCAGCCGCGATCTCTTGCCGGCGGCCGCCGGGAAAGATCGCCGACAGAGTCGGCTCCCACAGGTCTGCGGCGTGCGAGCTTCGCTGCCCACAACCCACAACCCACAACCCACAGCCCGCGCCATCCCATTCGCCCGCCCGTGGCGCGATACTTGCCGATCACTCACGACGCGAACCGCCATGGCCCTGCACCCTGTCGATCCCGATGCCCCGGCTTTCACCCGCCGCTTCGTCAACCTCGCCGATGCGCGCCTCGGGGCGCAGGCGCTGATCGCCAGCGATGATTTCTTCGCCGACAAGCAGCGCATGCTGAATCCGGAGCCGGCGCAGTTCATCCCCGGCAAGTACGACGACAACGGCAAGTGGATGGACGGCTGGGAGAGTCGGCGCAAGCGCGGGCCGGGGCACGACTGGTGCATCGTGCGCCTCGCGCGTCCGGGCATGATTTTCGGCATCGATCTCGACACCAGCCACTTCACCGGCAACTTCCCGCCGTCGGCGTCGGTCGAAGGGCGCGATGCGCAGCACGCCGAGTCCACGGCAGATGGCGACTGGTTCCCGCTGCTGCCGGCAGTCAATCTCTCGGGCAACCGGCATCACTATTTTCCTCTCGACGGCGCGCGCCGCTGCACCCATGTGCGGGTGAACCTGTACCCGGACGGCGGGCTCGCGCGCCTGCGCCTCTATGGCGTGCCCGAGTTCGATGCCACCCCCGACAGCGACGGCCTGGTCGACCTGGTGTCGGCGATGAACGGCGGCACCGTCGTCGCCGCCAACAACGAACACTTCGGGATGGCCTCGGCGCTGCTGCTGCCCGAACGCGGCGTCAACATGGGCGATGGCTGGGAAACCCGCCGGCGCCGTGAGCCTGGCCACGACTGGTGCGTGCTGGCGCTTGCGCGGCCGGGCACCATCGAGGCGGTGGAAGTCGACACCGCGCACTTCAAGGGCAACTTCCCGGACCGCTGCTCGATCCAGGCGGCGATGGTCGCCGGCGGCACGCCCGAGTCGCTGGTGACCCAATCGATGTTCTGGCCGCTGCTGCTGCCCGAGCACAAGCTGCAGGCCGACCACCAGCACCACTACCGCCGCGAGCTGCTGCAACTCGGTCCGGTGAGCCACGTGCGCTTCAATATCCACCCGGATGGCGGCGTCTCGCGCCTGCGCCTGCGCGGGCGGCCCGCATGAGCGCGCGGCTGGCGATCGAGCCGCTGACGCCGGAGGCCTTCGCCCCCTTCGGCGAGGTGATCCACGCCGAGGCCGCGCGCAAGGTGTTTCCGATCAATCAGGGCAGCACCACGCGCTTCCATGCGCTGGCCAAGGTGGAACTGGACGGCGGCGCCGCCGCGATCAGCATCGCCCGCGCCCAGCCGCAGGCGCTGCCGCTGGCCATCCGCATGCTCGAACGCCATCCGCTCGGCAGCCAGGCCTTCGTGCCGCTCGCGGGCACGCGCTGGCTGGTGGTGGTCGCCACCTCGCCGCAGGACACCCCGCGGGTGTTCCTGGCCGACCGCGGCCAGGGCGTGCAGTACCGCCGCGGTTGCTGGCACCACCCGCTGATCGCGCTGGATGCCGGCGGCGACTTCCTGATCGTCGACCGCGTCGGCGCGGGGGAGAATTGCGAGGAGGCGGTGCTGGTGGGCGAGTGGCGGGTGGAGGGGTGAAGTGCGGTGTTGGTTGTTGGTGTTGGTGTTGGTTGAAGCCAGGCGTGATCCGGGTGGCCGTTGCCTCGTAACCGCTTTGGCTTCCTCCAACACCAACACCAACAACCAGCACCCGCTCTCACAACCCCGCCACCACCGCCTCGCCAGCCACATGCCAGGCGGGCTCGATGCGCTTTGGCTTCCTCCAACACCAACACC
>JADLCO010000009.1 GCA_020847115.1 Pseudomonadales bacterium
ACGGGCATAGTCTTTGGGTAGCACGCTTTTCAATGATTCGTTGTCCTTCTCGATGGCGCGCATGGCGTCGTCGATCAGGGTGCCGATTTCGGGGCGCTTGGCGTTGGCCTTGAGGTGCGACCAGCGGGCGTCCTTGGGCCCCCAGAACACGTGGTCGGCCCGGTATTCGTCCCTGTCCTCGGCGGCCTGCGGGTCCTCGGCCAAGAGTTCGGCATGGCGGGCCTCGAAGGCGTCGGAGATGTACTTGAGGAAGATCAGCCCCAGGGCGACGTGCTTGTAGTCGCTGGGCTCCATGTTGCCGCGCAGTTTGTCGGCGGCCTTGAAGAGTTCGGCTTCGAAGCCGAGGGCGGCGCCATTGTTGTCTTTGGCCTTGGCCATGCGGGGTCCTTTGGTTTGTCCGCAGGAGGTTCCAGTCCAATACCCCCGAGCCCAGGGCGCGGCGGTTGCCGCGGGCTCAATGGTGGCGGTCGGGGCCCGCTTCCCGGTGGAGCACCTTGAGCGGGTGCCGGCCCGCGGCATGGCCCATGAACGGCGGGTGAATGGAGTAGCCGAGCAGGGCCTGGAGTCGCGGGCTCATGGCGCGTGCCTGTTCGCGGGAGATCGTCAGGAAATAGTTCTCCTGGGTGCGGGCCCAAGGCTGGCAATACTGGATGGAGAACGCCCGCCGCGGGGCACTGGTGGTGTTGGCACCGCCGCGGTGGAGCAGATTGCCGGCGAAGGCGATGCAGGAGCCGGCGGGCATCTCGATGGCGATGCCCTGCCCCGCCATGCGCTGGGCGAACCGGGGGTCGGTTTCGTGATCACCACTGTGGTAGTCGCCGCCGATCTCGGCCTCGCTCCACAGGTGGCTGCCGGGGATCACCTCGGTGCCGCCGTTGTCGGCGGTGAAGTCGTCCACCGCGACGATGGTGGAGAAGCTGACCATGGGCCGCGGGCGGCTCAGCGGATAGAAGGCGTCGTCGACATGCCAGGGCTGGGGCGACTCGCCCGGATGGATGCAGATCGCGAGGCTGCCGGTGAGCAGGTAGTTGGGATCGAGAAAGACATCGCACAGGGCCAGTGCCCGCGGGTCCTCGGCAATCTCCTGGAACACCGGATCGCGGGCCACCAAGGTGTAGACCCGTTCGGTGGCGTGGCCCTCGAAGTTGTTGCGGCCGCGATGGGCGCCCAGCTCGCGGTCCAGCGCGGCGCGCACCCGGGCGAGGTGCCCGGGGTCCAGGAAATCCGGGATCAGCGTATAGCCGCGGCTGCGGATCTCCGCGCAGGCAGTTATCGGATCGAAGGTGTCGCGATCGAACACGGTTCTACCTGTCGCTGGTGCCGGTCAGAGCCGGCGCAGGATCGGTACCCAGTGGAACAGGCCGACCAGCATGACCAGCACCAGGTCGATGACCTCGGCGCGGCCGGCGGTGCGCAGGCCGCCGTAGACGAACACCAGCTCCAGCAGGTGCGCGATCAGGATCACGAAGCCGAGCGCCACCAGGCGGAAATCCCAGGGCGGCGCGAACACGCCGAACAACGCCAGCAGCGGCAGGAGCCAGAAGCCGAGGGTGAGCCACTTGCCGATGGTGAAGAACTTTTGCATGGGTGCTTCCTTAGTGGGGATGAACGAGTGTCGCGGCCGAGTGTAGCAGCAGCACCGGCACCGCTACAGGCCGGCGGCCGCGGATTCGCGGCCTCGCGGTCGAAAGCTGCTGGTATGATCCGGCCAATCCATAATCACAACGACGCCCATGACCGCTGTGACCGAAGCTGCCGAGCGCGATGCCCCGGCACCCGCCGCCCGCGATCCCGAACACGTCTCCGCCGCCACCTGGTTCACGGTGTTCGGCAGCGTGATCGGCGCTTTCATCGCGGTGCTCAACATCATGATCACCAACGCCTCGCTGAAGGACATCCAGGGCGCGCTGGCCGCCACCCTGGAGGAGGGCTCGTTCATCTCCACCTCCTACCTCACCGCCGAGGTGGTGGTGATCCCCCTCACCGGCTGGTTCGCCATGGTGTTCGGGCTGCGCCGCTTCATGCTCTCGGCCTCGGTGATGTTCATCGTCGCCACACTCGCCTGCGCGCTGGCCTGGAACCTGGAGGCCATGCTGGTGTTCCGCGCCATCGCCGGGCTCGCCGGGGGGACCTTCATTCCGCTGTCGTTCGCGGTGATCCTCACCCTGCTGCCGCCCAGCAAGCAGCCGATCGGCATCGCCATGTTCTCGCTCACCGCCACCCAGGCGCCGGCCATCGGCCCGGCGCTCGGCGGCTATCTCACCGAGAACTTCGGCTGGCAGTCGATTTTCTATCTGCAGATCATCCCCACCTCGATCATGTTCCTGATCCTGTCGTGGGGGCTGGCGCGCTCGTCGAGCAATCTGAAGCTGCTGCGCAACGGCGACTGGCTGGGCATCGCCAGTCTGTCCATCGCGCTGGGCGCCATGATCATCACGCTCGAGGAAGGCAACCGCAAGGACTGGTTCGAGTCCGAGTTCATCCAGCGCGGCGCGATGATTGCGCTGGTATTTTTCGCGATCTTTTTCTATCGCCAGCTGCGCGGCCCCAATCCCTTCATCAACGTGCGCCTGCTCAAGCGCCGGAACTTCGCCCTGGCCAATGCCATCGGCGTCATCCTCGGCCTGGGGCTGTACGGGTCGGTGTTCATCACCCCGCTGTACCTGGCCCAGGTGCAGGGCTACAACGCCTGGCAGACCGGCATGACCATGATGTGGTTCGGCTTTCCGCAGCTGATCATGGTGCCGCTGATCGTGCGCCTGATGAAGGTGGTGGACCTGCGCCACCTGGTGGCCATCGGCAGCGCGATCTTTGCCGCGAGCCTGCTGATCAACATCGACATGAGCGCGGACTCGGCCTACGACCAGCTGCGCCTGGCCAACTTCATCCGCGGCATTGGCCAGCCCTTTCTGTCGGTGCCGCTGGCGGTGATCGCCACCGTCGGCATCGAGCCCGCCCAGGTGGGTTCCGCATCGGGCCTGTACAACCTCACCCGCAATCTGGGCGGATCCATCGGCATCGCCTTTCTCGCCACCTTCCTGACCATCCGCGAGCACTTCCACTCCAACCACATCGTGGAGAGCGTCTCGCTCTACAGCCGTGCCACCCTGGAGCGCCTGGACGGGCTGACCGGCTATTTCATCAGCCAGGGTGCCGATCCGGCACTGGCCGGCGAGCGTGCATTGCGGATGATCGATGCGGTGGCACGCCGCGAGAGCTTCGTGCTCGCCTACAACGATTGCTTCTACGTCATGGGCATGGCGTTCGTGGTGGGTGTGGTGCTCACCTATCTGTTGCAGAGCTATCGCACGCCGAAGGCCGGCCCCGCGGCCGCGGCCGGCGAATGAGGCGGCTGATCGACCGGGTTTTCGTGGTTGCGGAGTGCTTCGTTATCACCAACCAGTTCGTTATCACCAACCAGACAGAGGATTCATCACCATGAAAGAGCTGACCACACAGGTATTTGCCGAGGGCTTCGTGTTTCTGGAGGGCCCGCGCTGGCACGGCCAGCGGCTGTGGGTGTCGGACATGCACGGCCACACCGTCTACCGTCTGCAGGAGGACGGCACGCGCGAAGTGGTGGTGGAGGTGCCGGGCAAGCCCTCGGGCATCGGCTTTCTGCCCGACGGCACGCCGCTGATCGTGTCCATGCACGACCGCAAGTTGATGAAGCTGGTCGGCGGCAAGCTCGCCGTGCATGCCGATCTCTCGCAGCTCTGCCGCTACGAGATCAACGACATGGTGGTCGACCGGCGCGGCAATGCCTACATCGGCAACATCGGTTTCGATCTGCTGTCCGGGGAGAAATTCAAGCCCACCAACTTCGTGCTGGTGACCCCATCCGGCCAGGTGCGCGAGGTGGCCACCGAGCTGCACGTACCCAACGGGCCGGTGATCAGCGCCGACGGCAAGCGCCTGATCGTCGCCGAATCCTGGGCCAAGCGCCTCACCGCGTTCGACATCGAAGCGGATGGGAGCCTCGCCAATCGCCGCGTGTTTGCCGAGCTGGACGTCTCCCCGGACGGCATCTGTCTCGATGCCGAAGGCGCGATCTGGGTGGCCGGGTTCAACAGCGACCGCTTCGTGCGCGTGCGCGAAGGCGGCGAGGTGACCCATTGCGTGCGCGTCCAGGATCGCTACCCGGTGGCCTGCACCCTGGGCGGCGCCGACGGCCGCACTCTCTTCTGCCTCACTTTCCAGGGCACCATCAAGGAGCTGGGCAAGATCAAGGACGCCTCGCGGATCGAGACCGCGCGCGTCGAGGTGCCGGCCGGCGGTTCGCCCTGAACTGCCGAGCGGGCGGGCTGCCGCGGTGGCCCGCCCGGCTCGCGGCGCCGGCGAGGTCAGGGGTGGCGGGGCGGGTGACACAATAGCTTCACGGTTCGGGCCCAGACTGCTCGGCGAGCCCTTCTCGCCGACCCGGCTGCCGCCATGCCGACGCTGTCCAGTCACGGAGCTCTTCCGGACCGCCACCTGCTCATCGATCTCTACGACCGCCTCGATCAACTGCGCCGGTCCGTGCTCACCGATGCCGCCCGCCTACAGCGCGCCTGCCGCGGCGACGACGACAGCCCCAGCCTGCGCAACTGCGCCCATTACCTGGCGCTGCGCACCCATGATCTGCGGCCGTTGCAGGAGCTCCTCGGCCAGTGCGCACTGTCCTCGCTGGGGCGTAGCGAGGCCCATGTCATGGCCCCCCTCGAATGCCTGCTGGCGCTGCTCGCCGCGGTGCTGGGCCGGCCGGAGCCCCTGGACAGCGCCGCGCCGGTGTCCTACACCACCGGCAGGCGCGCCCTGCTCGCCAATCGGGTGCGCCTGTTCGGGCCGCTGCCGACAACCCGCCCCAGCCATTTCCTGGTGACCATGCCCAGGACCGCGGCCGAGGACCCCGGACTCGCGGCGCGCCTGATCCGCTCCGGCATGGACTGCGCGCGCATCAACTGCGCCCACGACGACGCCGAGGTCTGGGCGGCGATGATCCGCAACCTGCGCGCGGCCGCCGATGCCGCGGGACGCGAATGCCGGATCCTCATGGACCTGGCCGGCCCCAAGCTGCGCACCGGAGCGGTGATCAGCGCCGATGTGGTGCGGCTGCGCGGGCCGGTCCGCCTGGTGCCGGGCCGCCCCGCGCAGCCGGACGAGCTGGGCTTTCCACAGCAGGTGCTCGCGGCATTGAAGGCCGGTGACGCGCTGTCATTGCGCGATGCGCGCGGCAAGAAGCGTGAGCTGGTGATCGACGGCCCGGCGCCCGGCGGGGCAGTGGCCGCCCAGTTCCCGCGCAGCGCGGAGATCGGGCCCAAGACCGAGTTCCGGTTGCGCGCCGGCGGCCACCGCAGTGCCGTCTGCCCCGCCCTGGCGTTGCCGCCCGCCGAAATCCGCCTGTTCGAGGGCGACGCGCTGCTGCTCGAGCGCTCGCCGCGGCCGGGTGGGCCGGCGCGGCCCGACGGTGGCCCGGCGCACATCGCCTGCGGCGAGCCCGGTGTGCTCGATCAATTGCGCCCCGGCGCCGCGGTGTGGATCGATGACGGCAAGCTGGGCGGCGTAGTGGAGCGGATCGACGCCCAGGGCGCGCTGGTGCGCATCACCGCGGCGGGGACGCGGGGACGCCGCCTGCGGCCCGATCGGGGGATCAATTTTCCCGATACCGGGCTGCGCCTGCCGGCGCTCAACGACAAGGATCGCCGCGACCTCGACTTTGTCTGCCGCCACGCCGATCTGGTGGGGTTGTCGTTCGCCCAAGCGCGCACCGACCTCGAAGAACTGCGCGCCGCACTTGCCGAACGCGGTGCGCCGGTAATGCCCATCATCGCCAAGATCGAGACCGCCCGCGGCGTCGACAACCTGGCCGAGATGCTGTTGGGCATGGTCGATCGTCACCCCTTCGGGGTGATGATCGCGCGCGGCGACCTGATGGTGGAGATCGGCGGCGAGCGCATGGCCGAGCTGCAGGAGGAGATGCTGTGGCTGTGCGAAGCCGCGCACGTGCCAGTGATCTGGGCCACCCAGGTGCTGGAGAGCCTCGCCCACGATGGTGTCCTCTCGCGCCCTGAGCTCACCGACGCGGCTATGTCGGCACGCGCCGACTGCGTGATGCTGAACAAGGGGCCCTATCTCGAGCGCGCGCTGACCACGCTCGCCGACATCCACACCCGCATGGCCGGCCACCAGGACAAGAAGAACCCGCGCCTGCGGGCGCTGGCGCTGGCCAGCCGGCTGGTGGCGAGCGAGGGGGTGGCGTCCGCGGAGGCCGATGGCGGCTGAGCTCAGCCGGTCGGCGGCTCGGCGTTTCACCCGGCCGTAGTCCGGCTGTCACCGATCTTCCATGTTCCCGGTGTTAGGGTCCGCAGCGCGGCGGCAGCTCCGTCGAGCGCCGACAAACGAACCCAGCGTCCACCAACAACCAGGAGTGTCCCATGTCCGTATCCCGGAGATCGTTCCTCATCGCGGGCGCCACCGCCGTCGGCGCTGTCGGGTCCCTGGGCGCCGTCATCGCGGCAGCGCGGCCCGCAGCGCGTTTCGCAGGTGACGGCGAGTGCCCGGCCTACGGCTTCGGCAAGCTGGTCAAGGACCCCGACGGCCTGCTGGATTTGCCGCGGGGCTTCCAGTACCGGGTGTTTTCCGAGGAAAACACCCGGATGTCGGACGGCAATCCGGTGCCGTCCAGCCACGACGGCATGGCGGCGTTTCCCGCGCCGGGCGGCAGGACCGCATTGATCCGCAACCACGAACTGAATCCCGAAGACATCGCCGAGGACGGCCTGACGCCGGTGCGGCATCTCGCCGGCGCGGTCTACGATCCGGATGCGCTCGCCGGCGGCACCACCACCCTGCTGGTCGGCCCCGATCGGCGGCTGATCAGTCACCGGGTCAGCCTCGCCGGCACCCTCGACAACTGCGCCGGCGGGCCGAGCCCCTGGGGCACCTGGCTCAGCTGCGAGGAAACCCTGGATACGGTGGGCAAAGCCCATGGCTACGTCTTCGAGGTCGACCCGGTGTTCGGTGGCAATCCCGTGCCCATCATCCCCATGGGACGCTTCGAGCACGAGGCCGTGTCTTTCGACCGCCGCGGCAATGCTTACCTGACCGAAGACGCCGATAGTCCCCACGGTTGCTTCTACCGTTTCATTCCGGACTTTCCCCTGGGTGGACGCGGCAGCCTGCACCGCGGCGGGCGGCTGTCGGCGCTGGCGGTACCCGGTCTGGGAACCGACCTGTCCATCGTCCAGACCCCGGGCATGCTGCTCTACGCCACCTGGATCGACGTGCCCAACCCGAACCCGGCGGACGGTGAATCATCGACGCGCGAGCAGGCCATCAGCCTGGGCGCAGTCCCGATCCAGAAGCTGGAGGGTACCTGGACCGATCCCGACGGTTCCATCTGGTTCGTCTCCAGCCGCGGCGATGGTCCCGACGCAGAAGACGAAGAGGACCGCAGCGCGGCGGTGCACAGCGGCCAGATCTGGCGCTACGACCCCGACCGCCAAACCATCGAGCTGGTGGCCCTGTTTCCCAAGGGCACGCCCTACGATGGGCCGGACAATATCACCGTCGGCCCCCACGGCTTTGCCATTGCCTGCACCGATGGCGAGGACGATCAGTGGCTGGTGGGCATCAATGAGGAAGGGCGCGTATTCCCATTCGCGTTCAACGCACTGAACGACGAAGAGTTTGCCGGGGCGACCTTCTCGCCGGATGGCCGGACCCTGTTCGTCAACACCCAGGGACCGCCCGGCCTGACCTTCGCGATCTGGGGCCCCTGGCGCAGCGGACCGCCGGGCAACCTCGTGCTCTGATCCCGCGGGCTAGGCCGGGACGCCGTCAGGCGCCCGGCCGCTGGAACACGCTGAGCGCCTGCTCGGCACGCGCACGGGTCGCGCACTCGCGAAGGTGATCGTTGACCAGCCCCATGGCCTGCATGAACGCATACACCGTGGTCGGGCCGACGAACTTCCAGCCCAGTTTCTTGAGATCCTTCGACAGCGCGATGGATTCCGGTGAAGTGGACGCCGTCTGCGGCGCCGCGAGTTTCGAGGGATCGGGCTCGTAGCGCCAGATAAAGGCGGCCAGCGATCCCGCGCGCGCGACCAGTTCCAGTGCCCGCTGCGCATTGTTGATCACCGCCTCGATCTTGCCGCGATGGCGGACGATGCCCGGGTCCTGGAGCAGCCGCTCGACATCTCCCTGGTCAAAGTCGGCGACGCGGTCGAAATCGAAACCGTGAAAGGCGGCGCGGAAATTCTCCCGCTTGGCGAGGATCGTCCGCCAGCTCAACCCGGACTGAAAGCCCTCCAGGCTCAGCTTTTCGAAGAGGCGGCGGTCGTCCGCCACTGGAAAGCCCCACTCGTTGTCGTGGTAGGTGAAGAACTCCGGCGCCGCAGCGCACCAGCCGCAGCGGGGCTGGCCGTCGGGTCCGGGAATCGTGGCTGGCATGGTGGGGTTCTCTATGCGTGGGGTCTGCGAATCGTCCGGCATTGCGGTGCGGATTTCCAGGTATCGGAGTGCGACTAACTGATTGATTTTTGAAACCCGGATTGTCTTCAGCCCACCGCCGGTGTAGCGTCGGCCTCGGATAGTTCCAGTTGGGCATGAGCAAGCGGTCTGTGCGATCCTTTGGCCATGAAAGTCAGAGATCTGATCGTGCTGATAGAAGCAGATGGCTGGCAGCAAGTGCGTCACAAAGGAAGCCATCGCCAGTTTCATCACCCGACGAAGCCGGGCACGGTCACTGTCGCGGGCAAGCCCGGCGTTGATGTCCCGCCTGGCACGCTCAACAGCGTGCTGAAGCAGGCTGGTCTCAAGTAAGGAGTAGGTGTATGCGCTATATGGTCGTGTTGGAGCAGGGTCCCAGCAGCTATGGGGCCTATGTCCCGGACCTTCCGGGCTGCGTTGCGGCAGGCGAGTCCGAGGAGGAGGTTCTTCAGCTCATTCAGGAAGCCATCGAGTTTCACCTCGAAGGGCTCAGGGAAGAGGGCTCGCCGGTTCCCGTGCCCCATTCCTTCAGTCGCGTCGTCGAGGTCAGCGTTTAGCGCATGGCCAGCCAGTTGAGACTGCCGGCCATCACCTACGGAGCACGATCATGCGCAAAGTACCTTATCCCCATCCCGGTGAAATTCTTCTGGAGGCATTCCTCAAGCCCATGGGCATCACCCAGTACCAGTTGACCAAGGAAATCGGCGTGCCCCAGCGCCGCATTGGCGAGATCGTCGCCGGCACCCGTGGCGTTACCGCCGATACCGGCCTGCGTCTGTCCCGCTTCTTGGGTATGTCGGATGGTTTCTGGACGGGATTACAAACGGATCATGATGCCGCGATCTAACACCTAGAACTTTACCGCGGTAAAAAATCTCACTCCGAAGCCATCTCACTCCACCCTCTCCACGGCCCCCTGCGCCTCCTGAATCCGCACCACCTGCCGGTCCCCGTTCGCAAACCGTTCCAGCAATTCATTCTCGCGGCGGCGCACGGCGGCGAGGTTGAGTTCCTTGACGTGGCCGAAGCCGCGGATGAATTCGGGCAGGCCGGCGATTTCGGTGGCGAGTGCGTGGTTGTCCGTATTGAGCTGTTTCAGCAAACCGCCGATGCGGTTTTCGTAATCGGCGATGAGCTGACGCTCCAGGCGCCGCTCGGCGGTGTAGCCGAATACATCCAGCGGAGTGCCGCGCAGAAAGCGCAGTTTGGCCAGCAGGCCGAAGGCCTTGAGCATCCACGGGCCGAATTCGCGCTTGATGAGTCTCCCGGTGTCCGGGTGGCGGCGTGAGAGCAGTGGCGGCGCGAGATGGAAGGTCAGGCGGTAGTCCCCTTCGAACTGCTGTTCCAGCGCCTGGCGGAATTCGCCGTCGGTGTAGAGCCGGGCGACTTCGTATTCGTCCTTGTAGGCGAGCAGCTTGTGGTAGTTGGCGGCGACGGCGCGGGTGAGCGCGAGCTCGCCGCCCAGCCGGGCTTCGGCCGCGCGCACGTGGTCGACCAGCTTGCGATACCGCTGGGCGTAGTGGCGGCTCTGATAAGCGGTGAGCCGGCTGGCGCGGTCGTCGATGAGCTGGTCAAGTGTCTGCGCGGGTTCGGCGTAGTCGATCTCGGCGATGCCGGCGGCGCGGCGCACGGCTTCGGCATCGGCCGCGTAGCGCCGGCCCCAGGCGAAGGCGCGCAGGTTCTGTTCGACGGCGACACCGTTGAGGCGGATCGCCTCGGTCAACGTGGCTTCCGAGAGCGGTAACAGACCGAGCTGCCAGGCCTGCCCCAGCAGCATGAAATTGGCGGCGATGGCATCGCCCATCAGCGCCCGCGCCAAGGTGGCGACGTCGATGAAGTGGGCTTCGGCCGTGGCGGCCTCGATCGCCTCTTCCATGGCGCGGCCGGGGAAGGGCGCGTCGGGGTTGTGGGTGAAATCCGCGGTGGGCGATTCGTGGCTGTTGACCACCGCGCGGGCGTCGGGCGCGAGGCGCGCCAGACTCTCGCGGCCGGAGGCCACCACCAGATCGGTGCCGAGCATCAAGTTGGCGCCGCCGCGCGAGATGCAGTGGGCGTGGATGTCCTCTGATCGCGGCGCGATGCGCACGTGCGAGGTCACTGCACCAAATTTTTGCGCAAGCCCCGTCTGCGTCATCACCAGCGCGCCGCGGCCTTCGAGGTGCGCGGCCATGCCGAGCACCGCGCCCAACGTGAGCACGCCCATGCCGCCGACCCCGGGTAGCAGGATGTTGAAGGGCGCGTCGAGCGCCGGCACCGTGGGCTGGGGCAGCGCGGGCCATTCCGCGACCACGGCTGCATTCTGGCTGCGCTTGAGCTTGCCGCCGTGGACCGAAACGAAGCTCGGGCAAAAACCCTTGAGGCAGGAGTAATCCTGATTGCAGGCGCTCTGGTCGATGGCGCGCTTGCGCCCGAGCGGCGTCTCCGCCGGGACCACCGAAAGGCAGTTCGACTGCACGCCGCAGTCGCCGCAGCCTTCGCACACGCGCTCGTTGATGAACACCCGCCGCTCCGGCACGGGCAATTGCCCGCGCTTGCGGCGTCGGCGCAGCTCGGTGGCGCACACCTGGTCGTAGATCAGCACCGTGGTGCCGGGGACCTCGCGCAGTTCGCGCTGCACGCCTTCGAGGCGATCGCGATGGTGGATGCTGAGGCCGCGATGGCGGTCGGCCAGATGCTCTGGGTATTTCTCCGGATCGTCGCTTACCAGGGCGATGCGCTGCACGCCCTCGCCTTCGAGTTGCAGGATCAGCTGCTCGACGGTGAGGCTGCCATCGACGTGCTGGCCGCCGGTCATGGCCACGGCGTCGTTGTAGAGAATCTTGTAGGTGATGTTCACCCCGGAGGCGACGGTCGCGCGGATGGCGAGGATGCCGGAATGGAAATAGGTGCCGTCACCGATGTTCTGGAACACGTGCGGGGTTTCGGTGAAGGGCGCCTGACCGATCCAGGCCGCGCCCTCGCCGCCCATCTGGGTGAAGGTCGCGGTGTCGCGGTCCATCCAGGTGACCATGTAGTGGCAACCGATGCCGGCCAGCGCGCGGCTGCCCTCGGGCACCCGGGTCGAGGTGTTGTGGGGGCAGCCGGAGCAGAACCAGGGCTGGCGGTTGAGCGGGCCGCCGAGCCGGGCGGGCGGATCGGGCGGCGGCTCGCGCAGCTGCGCCACCAGTTCGGCGAGTTCGGGCCGCTGGCGCAGGCGGGCGAGGATGACGCGGGCGATGAGCGTGGGATTCAGCTCGCCGGCCGGACTGAACAGCGGCTGGCCGCGCTCGTCGCGCTTGCCCAGCACCCGCGGGCGGCGGCCGTCGGGCAGATCGTAGAGCAGGTCGCGGAACTGTTCCTCGACGATACCGCGTTTCTCCTCCACCACCAGCACTTCGGCGAGGCCGTCGGCAAAGGCGCGCACACTGGTCGGTTCCAGCGGCCAGGGCATGGCGATCCTGTAGAGGCGCAGGCCGAGCGCCTGGGCGCGGGCATCGTCGATGCCGAGATCGGCGAGCGCCTGACGCATGTCGAGCCAGGCCTTGCCGGTGGCGGCGATGCCGAGCCGCGCGTCGCGGCTGTCGAGCACCACGTCGTTGAGCCGGTTGGCGCGGGCGTAGGCCAGCACCGCGGCGCGCTTGGCGATTTGCAGGCGCGCCTCCTGCTCCACCGGCGGATCCGGCCAGCGCACGTGCAGACCGCCGGCGGGAAATTCACAATCCTCGGGCAGGACGATGCGCACCCGGTCGATGGCCATGTCCGCCGAGACGTGGGCATCCATGTTGTCGGCGGTGGTCTTCATGCCCACCCAGCAGCCGGCGAAGCGCGACAGCGCCCAGCCGTGCAGGCCCAGGTCGAGTACGTCCTGGACGCTGCCCGGATTCAGCACCGGCAGGCTGGCGGCCATGAACAGGGGTTCGGTCTGATAGGCCAGCGTCGAGGATTTGCACAGATGGTCGTCGCCGACCACGGCGAGCACGCCGCCGTGGGGCGCGGTGCCCGAGTTGTTGGCGTGCTTGATCGGGTCCATGGCGCGGTCGAGGCCGGGGCCCTTGCCGTACCAGAGCCCGAATACGCCGTCGTAGCGCGCACCGGGAAACAGGCCGACCTGCTGTGCACCCCAGATAGAGGTGGCGGCCAGCTCCTCGTTGACGCCGGGCTGGAAGCGGATGTGGTGGCGCTGGAGATGACCATTCGCCTCCCACAGCGCGTTGTCGAGCCCGCCGAGCGGCGAACCGCGATAACCCGAGACGAAGCCAGCGGTATTGAGCCCGGCCGCCAGATCGCGCTGGCGCTGCACCAGCAGCAGACGCACCAGCGCCTCGATACCGTTGAGGTAGGCGCGGCCGTGGGTCAGGGTGTACTTGTCGTCGAGGGAAACCGGCATGGGCTTACTGCCTTGCGTCCACGGGTGGTTACAGCATAGCAGGACGTCGAGCGACCGCTGTGCGCGGTTGGCCCCGAGCGGTAGGCCACGAGCCGTTGGCGGGGCCGTCGTCGCGCCGGGTGCGCTGCGCTTATCCGCGCTACGCGGTGTCGCCGTTGCGGTACGCGCTGTTCCGTTGACTACGACAGGTCGAGTGCGAACTGCTTGAGCGTCTCCAGATCCACCATCGCCAGGGTCTCCTCGTGGGTGGCGCGCAGCCGCACCCGGGGCGCGCAGCCGGCCCGGTAGGCTTCGATCCAGCGCGCCGCGCACAGGCACCAGCGGTCACCGGGCTTGACGCCGGGAAAGTGGTACTCGGGCACAGGGGTGGACAGGTCGTTGCCGCGGCTGCGGGAGAACGCCAGGAATTCTGCCGTGGCCTCGATGCACACGGTGTGGATGCCGGTGTCCTCGTGGCCGGTGTTGCAGCAGCCGTCGCGGTAGAAGCCGGTGAGCGGGTCGGTGCTACACGGCTCCAGGGGTTCGCCGAATACGTTGCGGGATTCGAACGGCTGCATGCGGGCCTCGTCGGGTGTCGCCAAGTTGAACGGGAGTGTAACCCGTGCCAGGGCCGCGCTCAGCCGTCGCGGGTGATCCGGCCGTCGATGAGGTGGATCACCCGGTCGCCGGTGCGGGCGAACGCCGGATCGTGGGTCACCGCCACCACGGCGCGGCCGTCGCGGTGGGCGATCTCGCTGAGCAGCTCGCGGACGACGGCACCGGCTGCGGAATCCAGGTTGCCGGGGGGCTCGTCGGCGAGGACCACCAGGGGCTCGTTGGCCAGCGCCCGGGCGATGGCCACCCGCTGGCGCTGGCCGCCGGAGAGCCGGTCCGGGGTGCGGTGCAGGTAGTCGCCTAGGCCGAGCCCGGCGAGCAGCGCCTCGGCACGCTCGCGCCGCGCCGGCGGCGGCAGCCGGCCCAGCCGGTCCATCGGCAGCAGCACGTTGTCGAGTACCGAAAACTCCGCCAGCAGGAAGTGGAACTGGAACACGAAGCCCAGCTTGGCGAGCCGCGCCGCGGCGAGCTGGTCGTCGTCGAGGGTGGCGGTGTCGATGCCATCGAGCCAGATGCGGCCGGAACTGGGCGCGTCGAGCAGGCCGAGCAGGTAGAGCAGCGAGGATTTGCCCGAGCCCGAGGGGCCCTGGATGCTGACGAACTCGCCGCGGCGGATGCTGAGCTCGATGTCGCGCACCAGCGTGACCGGTGCCGGCCCCGGCAGCACCCGGCTCACGCCTGCGGCGCGCAGCACCTCGCTCATGCCATGCCGCCGCGCAGAATGTCGACCGGGTGCACGGCGCCGGCCTTGCGCGCCGGCAGCCAGGCGGCGGCGACCGCCGAGAGCAGCGCGAAACCGGCGGCGATGGCCAGCTGGTCGGCGCCCCAGTACACCGGCAGGTTGATGGCCTGGCTCATCCCCGGCGGGCGGATCTGGATGCCGGCCAGGATGCGCATCAGGCCGAGCCCGGCGAGGCAGCCGGCGAGGCTGCCGAGGCCGCCGATCACCAGGCCCTGGGCGAGGAAGATGCGGCGCAGGTCGCGGGCGCGAAAGCCCATCGACTTGAGGATGGCGATGTCGCGGCGCTTTTCCAGCACCACGGTGGAGATCACGTTGAAGATGCCGAACGAGGCCACCACCAGGATGGCGCTGACCACGGTGTACATGATCACGTTGCGCACGAACAGCACCGACAGGATGTTCTCCGAGGCCTCCTGCCAGGACTGGGCGCGGTAGCCGACGCGGGCCTCGATCTGCGCCGCCACGGTGCGGGCGCGGTAGGGATCGTCGAGCTGCAGCACCAGCCGGTTGGCGCGGTCGTGGCGGCCGAGCATTGTCTGGGCGCGCTTGAGCAGCACATAGGCGTGGCCCTCGTCGATCGCGTTGGCACCGGTCTCGAACAGGCCGATGATCTTGAGGGTGCGCACCAGCCCGCTGGGCGCGGCCAGGGTGAGGTTGTCGCCGCGGCGCAGGAACAGTTTTTCGGCCAGCTTGCGGCCGATGATGATGCCGTTGGGATTGGCGGCCAGATCCTCCAGCGTGCCCTCCACCATCTTGTCGTCGATGTCGCTGACGCCGCGCATCAGCCGCGGCACCACGCCGTTCATGGTCACCCCGCGTTCGCGCCCGGCGGAGGTGATGATCGCCTGCCCGGTAAGCACCGGCGCGACCCGCACCCCGGGCAGCGCCGCGATCCATTCGAGCTTCTGTTTGTAGCCGCGGATGCCGCGGGTCTCGGTCTTGGGTTCCAGCCCGTGCAAGGTCAATGCGGCGTCCGCGAAGTGAAGCTGCGCCGGCTGGCGCGGGGGGTGGCGGTATTCGTCGCTCACGGTGATGTGCGGCGCCGAGTCGATCATGCGCTGGATGAAGTCGGCCTCGGAGCCGCGCATCAGTGCGCTGATGGCGAGAAAGAAGGCGACGCCGAGCACGATGCCGAGCATCGACATCAGCGCCTGCCGCTTGCGCCCCGCGAGCTGGGTGAGGGCGATGCGCAGCCCCAGCGGCGACTTCAGGGCACTGTCCCGCCGTGCAGGCGCGCGCGCCGGCCGCTGCGCAGGCCATCTCCGGGCTCGGTCACCACCCAAGCGTCGGCGGCGAGGCCGCTCAGCACTTCCACCCGGCCGCTGTCGGTACCACCGGCGCCGAGTTCCACCGCCTGGCGCACCAGGCGGCCGTCGCGCACCAGCCAGACCGCGCCGGCGACCACTGCGGTGGCCGGGATCAGCAGGGCGTCGTCGCGGCGTGCGACGACGATGTTGCAGTCGGCGGTCATGCCGGTGCGCAGCGGCGTGTCGCCGGGCAGGGCGATGCGCACCCGGAAGCTGCGCGCCACCGGGTCGCCCTTGGGGGTGATCTCCTGCACGCGGCCCTCGAACACCTGTCCGGGAAAGGCATCGGCGCCGATCAGCACGGTCTGACCCGGCGTGACGCGCGGAATGTCTTCCTCGTCGATCTCGGCGCTGATGCGCAGGCCGCCGCAGCAGCTCAGCCAGAACAGGTTGTCGCCCGGGCGCAGCAGCGCGCCGACCTCGCCGTCGCGGCGCAGGATGTGGCCGTCGGCTGGGGCGCGTAGTTCCAGTTCGCCGAGCAGTTCCCGCGCGCGGCGCAGCGCCGCGGCGGCGGTGGCGAGCTCGTTGCGGGCGCGGTCGAGGTCGGCATCGGCGGCGAGCTTGCGGCGGTGCAGTGCTTCCACTCGGCGCAGCTCCGCCTCTCCGAGCCGCACCCGCGAGGTCCAGTCCGCCCCTGTGGCGGCCAGGTCCTCGGCCTCCAGCCGCGCCAGCACCTGCCCCTGGGCGACCCGGTCGCCCTCGTCGGCGCGCAGTGCGATGAGGCGCCCGCTGACCTTGGGGCCGATCGGCACCATCACCTCCGGTTCGACGATGCCCGAGCCGTACACGGCCTCGATGGCCGGTCCCCGCAACGGCGGTGCGGCAGCGACCGTCACCGGCCCGAGCCAGTGCCAGGCGGTGCCCGCGGCGGCGGCGATCAGCGCCAGCAGCAGGGCAATGCGCGGGCCGGCGCGGCCGGCGGCACGATGCATGGTTGGGCTCAGCAGCGGCGCAGGAGCTCCTGCCACTGCGTGGTCAGCTCGGCGCGGAAGTCGGGGTGGGCGATGCCGATCAGCGCTTCGGCGCGGCGTTCGAGCGACTGGTTGGATAACCGCGCGACACCGTATTCGGTGACCACATAATCGACGTCGGCGCGCAGCGCGGTGACCGGGCCCTGGAGCAGTGGCTGGATCTTCGACAGGCTGCCGCCCTTTGCGGTAGCGCTGAGCGCGATGATGCTGCGCCCGCCCGGTGAGGCGCGGGCGCCGCGCAGGAAATCCACCAGGCCGCCGCCGCCGCCGATCTGGCGGCCGTTCAGGGTCTCGCTGTTGAGCTGGCCGAACAGATCGATCTCGAGCGTGGTGTTGATCGCCACCAGTCGCTCCAGCGACGCCAGCACCGCCGCGTGGTGGGTGTAGCGCACCGGGCGCAGGGCGAGGCCCGGGTAGCCCGCGCACCAGCGGTAGAACTCCTGGCTGCCGGCGGCGATGCCGGTGACCAGCTTGCCGGTGTCGATGTTCTTGCGCCGGCCGTTGACCACCCCGGCCTCCACCAGCGGCATGAAGGCCTCGGTGAGCAGGCCGGTGTGGACACCCAGATCGCACTTGTCGCCGAGCTGGCGCAGGATCGATACGGGCAGCGAGCCGATGCCCAGCTGCAGGCAGTCACCATCCTCGATCAGCCCGGCGATGTGCGCGGCGATGCGATCCTCGGTTTCCGAAGCCTTGCCGCCGATGCGGTATTCCAGCAGTGGGCGGTCGCTGCGCACCGCGAAGTCGATGTCGGCCAGCGGCAGCCGCGGCGCGTCGGCGATATCCGGCACGGCGGTGTTGATCTCGGCGATCACCAGTCGCGCCCGTTGCAGCATGGTCAGCGAATAATCGGAATGCAGGCCCAGGCTGCACGCGCCGTCGGCGCCTGGCGGCGCCACCATGATCAGCGCGACATCGATGCCGTAGTCGTCATCCAACGCCCGGTAGCGGGCGGAGTGGAACGCCGGCACCCAGTCCAGCCGGCCGGCCTCGTGCAAGCGACGGTAGCCGTTCATGAAAAACCCGGTGTTGAGTCGCGCGGCGCTGGAGATACGGTCGGCGTCGAGTTCGGTCATGCCCGGCACCGAGCAGTCGAACACCGTCAGCGGCAGATCGAGCGCGGCCGCGGCCACCACCTCGAGCACCGCATCGGGCTGCCCGCAGCCGCCGGCGACGAAGACCTTGTCCCCGGCGCGGAACTGGGCGCGGACGGCGGCGGGGGTCAGCTCGGGTGGCGGGGCAGTGGTCACGGCGGAATCTCCCGGAAAGCGGTGGCTGGCGGGCAATCTAGCACAGGGCCCTTCCCGGCATCCGTAGCGGCGCCATTTTGAGGCGCGCCATGCCCGCGGTGCGCCCGGATGGCGCGGGCCGTTCCCGTGCCAACCGCGGCTGGCACCGGAAACACCGCACAAATTTCATTGCAAATCAAATCTATGAAGAATTTGGCACGATCATTGATTGGATAACCGCGACACAGTGCCTCACTGTGTTGGGCAACGCAGCCCACGTACCGGCCCCCCCTCCCGGTACGTGGGCTTTTTTTTGGCTTCCGTGTGCCCGGGGGTGATGCGCTCATGACAGGAGATCACCATGTTGAACCGGCACTACCGCATTCCCGCGCTGGCGTCGTCTGCCGCGCTGCTTCTGACGCTGGGTACCGCGCCTGCGCTGGCGGGCGGCTTTGCCGAACAGATCAGCAAGGCCGTGAATCAGGGCGACATCGATCTGATGTTCCGCTACCGCTATGAAAACGTCGATCAGGACCCGCTGGGCAAGGATGCGAATGCGTCCACCCTGCTGTCGCGGATCACCGTGAAGTCCGGCATGGTGCGCGGCTTCAGCGGTCTGGTGGAAGTGGACAATGTGTCCTACCTGGGTGGCGAGTCGGTCAACAACACCGCCAATGGCAAGACCCGGTATCCCATCGTCGCCGATCCCGATTACACCCAGGTCAACCAGGCCTGGCTCGGCTACATCATCAACCGCAACGCGCG
>JADLCO010000010.1 GCA_020847115.1 Pseudomonadales bacterium
GGTGTAGGACAATGTGTTGCGCTTCGCCGACCGCGCATCGAACCAGATCTTCGTCGAGCCGGAATGACTGGAGACTCAGGAGGTCTACCCCAATGGCATCTCCACCAGCCTGCCCTTCGACGTTCAGGTAGCCCTGGTGCGTTCGATCAAGGGGTTCGAGGCAGCCCACATCACGCGCCCCGGTTATGCCATCGAATACGACTTTTTCGACCCCCGCCAGTTGCGCCCCACCTTGGAAACCAAGGCGTTGGGTGGACTGTTCTTCGCCGGCCAGATCAACGGCACCACGGGCTACGAAGAGGCCGCAGCGCAGGGCCTCCTGGCCGGTATCAACTCCGCCTTGCAGGTACGGCAGTGCGAACCCTGGATTCCCGGGCGCGACCAGGCCTATCTGGGGGTGATGGTGGACGATCTCATCACCCAGGGCGCGCGCGAGCCCTATCGCATGTTTACCAGTCGTGCCGAGTACCGGTTGTTGTTGCGCGAGGACAATGCCGACCTGCGCCTCACCGAAAGCGGGCGTCGGTTGGGACTGATCGACGAGCAGCGCTGGGCGGTGTTCTGTGCGCGCCGGGAGGCCATCGAACGCGAACACCATCGCCTCGCCGCCACCAGGGTGAAGCCGGGCACCGCGCTGGCCGAAGCGTTGGCCAACCGCTTGGGGAGTCCGCCTTCCCAGGAGACCACGTTGCTCGAACTCCTGAGAAGGCCGGAAATCGATTACGCTGTGATCGCCGAGGGGGATGCCGATTGCGTCGACGCCGCCATCGGCCAGCAAATCGAGATCGAAGCCAAGTACGCTGGCTATATCGCGCGCCAACGGGAGGAAATCGAACGCCTGCGCACCCGGGAGGGGACCCCGATTCCCCCGGATTTCGATTACGGCGAAGTCGTCGGGTTGTCCAACGAAGTGCGCCAAAAGCTGGGCGCCGCCGCCCCGGATACCCTGGGCCGGGCCGCCCGCATCCCGGGCGTCACCCCGGCGGCGGTTGCTCTGTTGTCGATTTTCCTGAAAAAACGTGCCACGCAGCACCAGCACACCGCCTGAACCGCGGTACTCGGGAGCTTGTGGCGCTTCGTTGGCGCAGGGGCTGCGCGCCCTGGGACTGGCGCCAGACCCGGATCGGGAGCGCGCCCTGCTGCATTATCTCACCCTGCTGGCGCGGTGGAACCGGGTATATAACCTGACCGCGGTGGACGACCCCGACGCCATGGTCCAGCGCCACCTGCTGGACAGTTTGGCGGCGGTTCCCTTGCTGCGCGGCGGCACCTTCGTCGATGTCGGCAGCGGTGCCGGCCTGCCGGGCATCCCGCTGGCGATCTGGATGTCCGATCGCCACTTCACCCTGCTCGACCGCAGCGCGCGCAAGACCCGGTTTCTGACCCAGGTCAAAATCGAGCTGCGGCTCGACAATGTCCAGGTCGTGCACGCACGGGTGGAATCCTGGCGGCCGGCGACCGGGTTCGATGGTGTATTGAGCCGGGCGTTCGCGGCACTCCCCGATTTCGTAGCTCTCGCCGGCCATCTGGCGGCCCCGCGGGGAACCCTGTACGCGTTCAAGGGCCTCTGGCCGGAGCCGGTAACTGCGCCACTGCCGGTGCCCTACGCGGTCTGCGCCTGCAATGCCTTGACGGTCCCCGGTGACGCGCGCCACCGCCACTTGGTGGAGGTGCGGAGGCAGGACGCATGATCCAGGTGTACGCCATTGCCAATCAGAAAGGCGGGGTGGGCAAGACCACCACCAGTGTCAACTTGGCCGCGGCGCTGGCGCGACTCGGCCACGCAGTGCTGCTGGTCGATCTCGACCCCCAGGGCAACGCCACCATGGGCAGTGGCGTCGACAAAACCGCGCTGGTGAGTTCGGCGTACGAGGGCCTGGTGGGAACAGCTTCGCTCGGCCAACTCCTCACCCACTGCCCCGCTGCCGGCTACGATCTGCTGCCGGCCAATGGCGATCTGACTGCGGCGGAAGTCGAGCTGCTGGAGCTTCCGGGGCGCGAGCGCCGCCTCCAAGCGCTGCTGCAGGCCGCCGAGCACCGGTTCGTCATCATCGACTGCCCGCCCTCGCTCAACATGCTCACCGTCAATGCCTTGGTGGCCGCAGATAGCGTCATCATTCCCATGCAGTGCGAGTACTACGCCCTAGAGGGATTGACCGCACTGATCGACACCATCTCCCGCGTCAGCCGCGCTGCCAATCCACGGCTCAAGGTGGAGGGCATCCTGCGCACCATGTACGATGCCCGCAACAGCCTCACCAACGAAGTCTCCGACCAGCTCCATCACTATTTCGGCAAGCGGGTATACCAGACCGTGATTCCTCGCAACGTGCGCCTCGCCGAGGCACCAAGCCATGGCCAATCGATCCTCCAGTACGACCGCTATTCGCGCGGTGCAGTGGCCTATCTGGCGTTGGCCGACGAAATCCTCCGTCGCATCGATGCGGGAGGCGTCCAGTGAGCGGCCGGCGCAAGGGTTTGGGCCGGGGTCTGGATGCACTGCTCGGCACGACGCGTGAAGGCCCGGTGGACGTCGATGCTGCCCTGGACAAGGTCGAGGGCGATTATCGAAGCCTGCCGGTGGAGTGCCTGCGCCGCGGCCGGTATCAGCCGCGCCGCGATCTGGATCCAGAGGCGCTGGAGCAACTCGCCGAGTCGATCCGTCGGCAAGGATTGATGCAGCCCCTGGTGGTTCGCCATCTGGCCGGTGAAGACTACGAAATCATCGCCGGGGAGCGGCGCTGGCGGGCGGCGCAGTTAGCAGGCCTGCAACAGGTGCCGGTGGTGGTCAAGCGCGTCGATGACGAGACCGCGCTGGCCCTGGCGCTGATCGAAAACATCCAGCGCGAAAACCTCAATGCCATGGAGGAGGCGATCGCCCTCACCCGCCTCCAGGACGAATTCGGGCTCAATCAGCAGCAGGTCGCGGGTGCGGTCGGCAAGTCGCGCGCCGCGGTCGCCAATCTGATGCGTCTGGTCAATTTGTCGACCGAAGTACAGGAGCTGCTGTTTCGCGGCGACCTGGAGATGGGCCACGCCCGCGCCCTGCTGGGCCTGGCGGGCGGCGATCAGATCGTCGCGGCACGGCGCGTGGTGGCCGGCGGCTTGACGGTCCGCCAGACCGAAACCTTGGTCAACAACTGGCATCGGCCAGTGGCGGAAAAGCATGCCGAGCGCCGCGACGCCGACATCCTGCGGCTCGAAGAGGACCTCAGCGAGCGCCTGGGCACGCGCATCGAGTTGCGCAGCCGTCGCAAGGGCGGCCAGCTGATCATCCATTACACCGACCTGGACGTCCTGGAGGGGATTCTCGAGCGCATCCGGTGACCGATCGGCCGCGTTCGGATAGGGGCGAGGTCAATTAGCGAGGACCCCACCCGGGTTTTTTGTTGCCCCGCTTCGGGGCGCTAACTATAATGCGCGCGCTTCCGAAGCGGCATGGTAGATGCTTGGCGGGCATGGTGCTGGAACCCGGAATGGATCGCAGCAGGCAGCCGACGACGGCTCGCGGGACTGCCGGCGCACTGTTCCCGGCCTCGCTCCTGCTGCAAGCCGCCGTGCTGACCGCCAGCACCGCAGTTTTATGTTGGCGGGCGCCGGAAGCTGCGATGGTCGCCTTCTCCGGCGGTGCGCTGGCCTTCCTCGCCAACCTTGTGTTCGGGTTGTTGGCGCTGGGCAGACAGCGCGGCGCAGGTGCGGTGCTGGCGGCCCTGCTGATCGCGGAAGCAGCTAAGTTCGGTGTTGTCGCAGTGGGTTTTGCTCTGGTCATTCGGTGCTTCGCGGACCAACTGACCGGTTTGAACGCGCTGCTGTTATTCGGAACCTTCGGTTTGACACTGGGTGCGCAATGGGCTGCGCCGCTGGTGGCCGGGTTCTGCACGAACGGACGACGGCAGTAATCGGCGCGCAAACCGCGTTGTTGCCGGCGCCCCGATATCGCCTGGCCCCTGGGGATGAACGAGTTATGGCAGCGGAAAGTGGCGCGCACTCCTCTGGCGAGTACATTGCCCACCACCTCACCAATCTGACCTTCGGTCAGCGTGCGGACGGTACCTGGGGTATCGCCCACAGCCACGCCGAAATTGCCGAGATGGGTTTCTGGTCGATCAACCTGGATACTTTTGGATTTTCGCTGCTCCTGGGCATCGGGTTCCAGTTGATGTTCCGGGCGGTCGCCGTGAAAGTGACGGCCGGGGTCCCGGGGCGCGCGCAGAATCTGGTGGAAATGGCCGTCGACTTCGTCAATAGCAACATCAAGAGCATGTTTCCTCACCCGAGCGCGACCATCGGGCCCCTCGCGCTGACGGTATTCGTCTGGGTGCTGCTGATGAACGTCATGGACCTGATTCCAATCGATTTTCTACCGAAGGTGGCAGCGCTGGCCGGAGTGCCATACCTCAAGGTGGTGCCCTCCACAGACGTCAATGTGACCATGGGGCTCGCCCTCAGCGTTTTTCTACTCATCCTGTTTTTCAGCGTCAGGCAGAAGGGGTTGGGTGGATTTGCCGCGGAGCTTTCCTTTCATCCTTTCGGGAAATGGGGCCTGCCGGTCAACCTGATCCTCGAAAGCGTCACCCTGATCGCCAAGCCGATTTCGCTGGGCCTGCGGTTGTTCGGCAACCTCTACGCCGGCGAGATGATCTTCATCCTGATCGCCCTGTTGCCCTGGTGGATCCAGTGGTCCCTCTCCGTGCCCTGGGCGATTTTCCACATCCTGATCATTTTTTTGCAGGCCTTTATCTTCATGGTGCTGACCATCGTCTACCTGTCGATGGCCTTCGCAGTGGACGAACACTGAGCACCATTCCATCCACCCGACGTCAACCTACACCTCAGTAAGGGAGCAACAATGGAAAACGCACTGATTTATCTGGCAGGGGCACTGGTCATGGGTCTCGGTGCCGTGGGCGCCGCAATCGGCGTGGCCTTGCTCGGCGGCAAGTTTCTGGAAGGCGCGGCGCGCCAGCCGGAGCTGATCCCCGTGCTGCGGACCCAGTTTTTCGTGGTCATGGGCCTGGTGGACGCGGTGCCGATGATCGGCGTGGGCATCGGCCTGTACCTGCTGTTCGCCGTCGTCGGCGGTTGATAGGGCGCGCGATCCCCACCACCAACCAGGGGTGTTGATGTGAACATCAATCTGACCATTTTCGGGCAGGTGCTGTCCTTCGCCATTTTCGTCTGGTTCTGCGCCAAGTACGTGTGGCCGCCGATCATCGGCGCCATGCAGGAGCGCGAGAAAAAGATCGCCGATGGTCTCGCTGCCGCCGACCGCGCTGTGCTCGATCTCGAACTGGCCCAGGAACGGGTCGCCGAACGTCTCAAGGAAGCCAAGCAAGAGGCGGCCGGTATCGTCGAGCAGGCGCGCCGGCAGGCCAACACCATCATCGACGAAGCCAAGACCAGGGCTGTCGAAGAGGCCGAGCGCATCAAGGTGGCCGCAGAGGCCGAGATCGAGCGCGAGTTCAATCGCGCGCGGGAAGAGCTGCGCAACAAGGTTGCCCTGTTGGCGGTCGCCGGCGCCGAACGGATTCTCCAGCGCGAAATCGGCGCCGCCGCCAACAGCGAGTTGGTGGAAGACCTGGCTGCCCAGCTGTAGGAATCGACCATGGCCGAATTCAGTACCTTGGCTCGTCCCTACGCAAAGGCGGCGTTCGAATGCGCCGTCGCCAACGGTGACCTCGAATCCTGGTCCGAGGCGCTTGCTTGGCTGGCGCAGTTGGTCGAGGACGCCCAGCTGTCCGCACTGCTGCGCTCGCCCGCCGTTGGCCGGGCCCAGCGCGCCGAACTGCTGATGGAGCTGGGCGGCGATCGTCTGCCCGCACTGGTGCGCAATTTCGTCCAGGTGCTGGCGAGCAACGATCGACTGTTGTTGTTGCCGGTGATATTTGCGCAATTCCAGGCGCTCAAGGCCGACCACCAGCGGTTGGTGGAAGTCGAGGTGACCAGCGCAGCACCCCTTGACGAAGGTCAGCAGCAACGGTTGGCCGCGGCGCTGGTCAGGCGCCTCGGGCGCGAGGTGCGCATCCAGGTGTCGATCGACCCAGGGTTGATCGGTGGGGCCATCATTCGTGCCGGCGACACAGTAATCGATGGTTCGCTGCGCGGGCGACTGAACAAGCTCGCGGGCGCACTACTCTCCTAGGATCGAGGAATCACGACATGCAGCAACTGAATCCGTCCGAAATCAGTGAATTGATCCGCCAGCGGATCGAACGCCTCGAGGTGGCGGCCGAAGCTCAGGATGAGGGGACCATCGTTTCGGTATCCGATGGCATCGTGCGGATCCACGGCCTGCGCAGCGTGATGTACGGCGAGATGATCGCCTTCGAAGGCGGTCTCTACGGCATGGCGCTGAACCTCGAGCGCGATTCGGTCGGCGCCGTGATCCTGGGCGACTACCTCAAGCTCGCCGAAGGCCAGAAGGCGCGCTGCACAGGCCGCATCCTGGAAGTGCCCATCGGCCCCGAACTGGAAGGCCGCGTGGTGGATGCGCTGGGCAATCCCATCGACGGCCGGGGTCCCATCCACGCCAAGCTGACCGACGCGCTGGAGAAGGTCGCTCCCGGTGTTATCGAACGCCAATCGGTAGACCAGCCGGTGCAGACCGGCCTGAAAGCCATCGATGCCATGGTTCCGGTGGGTCGCGGCCAGCGCGAGCTGATCATCGGCGACCGCCAGATCGGCAAGACCGCCATCGCCATCGACGCGATCATCAACCAGAAGAACACCGGCATCAAATGTATCTATGTGGCGGTCGGCCAAAAGTCCTCGACCGTCGCCAACGTGGTGCGCAAGCTCGAAGAGCATGGCGCCATGGCGCACACCATCGTGGTCGCGGCGACCGCCTCTGATCCCGCCTCGATGCAATTCCTGGCCCCTTACGCCGGCTGCACCATGGGCGAGTACTACCGCGACCGCGGCCAGGACGCGCTGATCATCTATGACGATCTGACCAAACAGGCCTGGGCCTACCGGCAGATCTCACTGCTGCTGCGCCGCCCGCCGGGCCGCGAAGCCTATCCCGGCGACGTGTTCTATCTGCACTCGCGGCTGCTGGAGCGCTCGGCCCGCGTCAATGCCGACTACGTCGAAAAGTTCACCAAGGGCGAAGTGAAGGGCAAGACCGGATCGCTGACCGCGCTGCCGATCATCGAGACACAGGCCGGCGACGTATCCGCCTTCGTGCCGACCAACGTGATTTCGATCACCGATGGCCAGATCTTCGTCGAGACCGACCTGTTCAACGCCGGCATCCGGCCGGCCATGAACGCCGGGCTGTCGGTGTCCCGGGTGGGTGGTTCGGCGCAGACCAAGATCATCAAGAAGCTGGGCGGTGGCATCCGTTTGGCGCTTGCCCAGTACCGCGAGCTGGCCGCGTTCTCGCAGTTTGCCTCCGACCTCGACGAAGCCACCCGCGCCCAGCTGGAGCACGGCCAGCGCGTCACCGAGCTGATGAAGCAGGCGCAGTACTCGCCGTTGAGCGTCGCCGAGATGGGCGTCGTCCTGTACGCGGCCAACGAGGGCTACCTGAAAGCCGTCGAGGTCAGCAAGATCGGCGCGTTCGAGGCCGCGCTGCTGTCATACATGAAATCCGCGCATGGCGCGCTGCTCGATCGGGTCAACGAAAAGGGCGACTGGAATGCCGAGATCGAGGCAGCCTTGAAGGCCGCGCTCGACCAGTTCGTCGCCACCCAGACCTGGTAAGCGCCCGCAACCACGGAGACCGAGCGCCGATGGCCGTCGGAAAAGACGTCAAAACCAAGATCCACAGCGTCAAGAGCACGCCGAAGATCACCAGCGCCAGGGAAATGGTCGCCGCGAGCAAGATGCGCCGCGCCCAGGATCAGATGGCACTGGGCAAGCCCTATGCCCAGCGCATCCGGGCGGTGGTCGGACACGTCGCCAACGCCGCCGCGGAATACCGGCACGCCTACATGGTGGAGCGGGAGGTGAAGCGCGTCGGCTTCATCATCGTGTCTACCGATCGCGGCCTCTGCGGCGGGCTCAACGTCAATCTGTTCAAGGCCGCGCTCAAGGCCATGATCGAGTGGCAGCGCCGGGGCGCCGAGATCGACATCTGTGCGATCGGCGGCAAGGCCAGCGCCTTTTTTGGCAGCCGTGGTGGTCGGCTGGTGGCCACCGTCCGGGATCTCGGCGATGCCCCCCCCGCCCAGGCGCTGGTGGGCAGCGTCAAGGTGATGCTCGACAGCTACGAAGCGCAGCGCATCGACCGGCTGTTCCTGGTGGGCAACAAGTTTCTCAACACCATGACGCAGCAACCAACGGTGGAGCAATTGCTGCCGTTGGAGGCGGTGGCCGACGACAAGATCAAGCACCACTGGGACTACCTCTACGAGCCCGATGCCAAGGAGCTGCTCGACGGCCTGCTGGCGCGCTACATCGAGTCGCAGGTGTACCAGGGGGTGGTGGAGAACAAGGCCTGTGAACAGGCGGCGCGCATGGTGGCGATGAAGAATGCCACCGAGAACGCCGGCAGCCTGATCGATGAACTGGAACTGCTGTACAACAAGGCGCGGCAGGCGGCGATCACCCAGGAGCTGTCGGAGATCGTCGGCGGTGCGGCCGCCGTCTGATCCGGCCGGATACAGCCATCGTTATTGCGAGAGGATAGAGAATGAGTAGCGGACGTATCGTGCAGATCATCGGCGCCGTCATCGACGTGGAATTCCCCCGCGACGGCGTACCCAAGGTCTATGACGCCCTGACCGTCGACGACAAGGGGCTCGTTCTGGAAGTCCAGCAGCAGCTCGGCGACGGCGTGGTGCGTACCATCGCCATGGGTTCGTCCGAGGGCGTCAGCCGCGGCCTCGGCGTCACCA
>JADLCO010000011.1 GCA_020847115.1 Pseudomonadales bacterium
GAAGTCATCGAGCTCCGCGCGCAGCCCCTGGAGATCCGCACCGCAGGCCTTGAGCACGCGCACCGCCGACTGGTTGTCGAGCAGCGCCAGCAGCAGGTGTTCGACGGTCATGAATTCGTGCCGCCGCGCCGTGGCGTCCTGAAACGCGGCGTTGAGCGTCGCTTCCAGTTCTCTGCTGAGCATGGCGATCAATCCTCCCGGTTGGGGTCGTCGACGGGTTCGATCACGCACAGCAGCGGGTGTTCGTGCTCGCGCGCGGTCTGGTTTACCTGTTCGGCCTTGGTCTCGGCGATCTCGCGGGTGAATACGCCGCAGATGCCCTTGCCCTCGGTGTGCACCTTGAGCATCACCCGCACCGCGAGTTCGTGATCCATGGCGAAGATCTGCTCCAGGATCGCGACCACGAATTCCATCGGCGTGTAGTCGTCGTTGAGCAACACGACCTGGAACCTCGATGGGCGCTTGAGCTTGGGCTTGGCCTCCTCGACCACTGCTCCGCTGTCGAAATCGTGCTCTCTACTCATGGCCTCGACCAGCCGTTACCGCGGCTCACCGTCTGCTTTCGAATGTCCTAAGAATAGCGCCGATTCCCGCGTGGCGCACTAGCGATGGAGGACCGCTGCGCGCGCGGGTCGGTCGCGCCGGGGACCGGTACCAACCGTGGGCGACCCGGCCATTGCGCCGGTACAATGCGCGCCCCGATCCGCCGCAGCCCGCCATGACCAGCGAATTCCTGGCCATCCCCCCCGCCAACGCGCCCGGCGCCCGCCGCCATTGGGGCGGCTTGCACGGGTCGGCGGCGGCACTGGCGATCGCCGGGGCCGCGCGGGCCTGCGCCGGCCTGGTGCTGGTGGTGGCCGCCGACCCGGGCGCAGCGCAGCAGCTGGAAACGGAGTTGCAGTTCTTTCTGCGCGATGGCGACATCCCGATCCTGCATCTGCCCGATTGGGAGACCCTGCCCTACGACCTGTTTTCGCCCCACCAGGACATCGTCTCCGACCGCCTGCGTGCCCTCGGTCAACTGCCGCATACGCGCCGGGGCGTGCTGGTGGCCCCGGCGACCATGCTGATGAAGCGCCTGCCGCCACCCGCTTACATCACCGGCAATACGTTCCGCTTCAAGATCGGCGACCGCATCGATCGCGAACAGCTGCGTCGTACCCTGGAGCGGGCCGGCTATCGCGCCGCCGATACCGTGTACGAACACGGCGAGTTCGCGGTGCGCGGGGCGCTCATCGACGTCTTTCCCATGGGCGCGGCCCAGCCCCTGCGCCTCGATCTGTTCGACGACGAGTTGGAGTCGCTGCGCACCTTCGACCCGGAGACCCAGCGCACGCTCGACAAGATCCCCGAAATCGAGCTGCTGCCGGCGCGGGAATTCCCCCTCGACGCGCGCGCCATCCAGCGCTTCCAGGACGCCTGGCACCAGCGTTTCGAGGCCGATCCAAGGCGCAGCGCGCTGTACCAGGACGTCAGCCAAGGCCTGGCGCCGGGCGGCATCGAGTACTACCTGCCGCTGTTCTTCGAACACACTGCCACCCTGTTCGACTACCTGCCGGGCACCGCACTGGCCTTTGCCGCGGGCGATGTCCAGCGCGCCGCGGACGAATTCTGGAGCGAGGCGAGCGAACGCTACCGGGATCATGGCGTCGATCCCACCCGCCCGCTGCTGCCGCCGGAGGAACTGTTTCTCGCCAGCGATCAGCTGTTCGCGGCGCTCAACGCCCTGCCCCGCACCGATCTCCACCTGCAGCCCCTGCCGGTCCGGGCGGGCACCCACAACTTCGGCGCTGGCCCGCTGCCCGAGGTGGCCGTGGATGCCCGCGCCAAGCGGCCGCTGGAGCGCCTGGAGCGCTACCTGGCCCAGGGTGCGGGGCGCGTGTTGTTCTGCGCCGAATCGGCCGGCCGCCGCGAGTCCATCCTCGATCTGCTGCGCACCATCGGCGTCACCCCGGCCGCGGTGGACGGCTGGGCGGAAGCGCTGACAGCGGAGGCCACCCACGCCATTGCGGTCCATTCCCTGGAGCGCGGCTTCCAGCTCGCCGACCGCCATTTCGCCCTGATCACCGAGACCGAACTGTTCGGCCAGCAGGTGTTGCAGCGCCGGCGCCGCGCCCGGCAGCGCGACGCCGCCGACCAGATCATCCGCGACCTCACCGAACTGCGCGCCGGTGCGCCGGTGGTGCACATCGACCACGGCGTCGGGCGCTACCTGGGCCTGCAGGTGTTGAGCGTCGATGGCGAAGCGCAGGAGTTTCTCGCCATCCAATACGCCGAGGGTGCCAAGCTCTATGTGCCGGTGGCCGATCTGCACCTGATCAGCCGCTACAGCGGCGGCGATCCGGACGCGGCACCCCTGCACCGCCTGGGTGCCGAGCAGTGGCAGAAGGCCAAGGAAAAGGCGGCGCGGGAGATCCGCGACACCGCCGCCGAGCTGCTCGACATCCACGCCCGCCGCGCCGCGCGCCAGGGCTTCGCCTATCCCGATCCGGGCGCCGACTATCAGGTCTTTGCGGCCGGATTTCCCTTCGAGGTCACCCCGGACCAGGAGGATGCCATCGCCGCGGTGCGCGCCGACATGCTGGGCAGCACGCCGATGGACCGGCTGGTGTGCGGCGACGTGGGCTTCGGCAAGACCGAAGTGGCCATGCGCGCCGCCTTCTTCGCGGTGACCGCGGGCCGCCAGGTCGCGGTGCTGGTGCCGACCACGCTGCTCGCCCAGCAGCATTGGCAGAATTTCCGCGACCGCTTCGCCGACTGGCCAGTGCGCATCGAGATGGTGTCGCGCTTTCGCAGCGCCAAGGAGCAGGCGGCCATCGCCGCGCGCGTCGCCGCGGGCGAGGTGGACATCCTGATCGGTACCCACCGCCTGCTGGGTGCCGATCTCCAGTACCGGGATCTGGGCCTGGTCATCGTCGACGAGGAACATCGCTTCGGCGTCCGCCAGAAGGAGCGGCTCAAGGAACTGCGCGCCGAGGTCGACATCCTCACCCTGACCGCGACGCCCATTCCGCGCACCCTGAACATGGCGCTCGGCGGCCTGCGCGACCTGTCGGTGATCGCCACCCCGCCGCCGCGGCGGCTGTCGGTGAAGACCTTCGTGCATCAGCGCGATCCGCGCCTGATCCGCGAGGCCGTGTTGCGCGAGATCCTGCGCGGCGGCCAGGTGTATCTCCTTCACAACGAGGTCAAGACCATCGAGCGCGCGGCCCGCGAACTGGCCGACCTGGTGCCCGAGGCGCGCGTGGGCATCGCCCACGGCCAGATGCCGGAGAAGGATCTGGAGCGGGTGATGTCCGAGTTCTACCACCGCCGCTTCAATGTACTGGTGTGCTCCACCATCATCGAGACCGGCATCGACGTGCCCAGCGCCAACACCATTCTCATCGAGCGCGCCGACAAGCTGGGCCTGGCACAGTTGCACCAGTTGCGCGGGCGCGTCGGCCGCTCCCACCACCAGGCCTACGCCTATCTGCTGACGCCGCCGCCCAATCAGATGACCGACGACGCCCACAAGCGCCTGGAGGCGATCCAGGCCGCCGATCAGCTCGGCGCGGGCTTCACCCTGGCCACCCATGATCTGGAAATCCGCGGCGCCGGCGAACTGCTGGGCGAGGACCAGAGCGGACATATCGCCGCCATCGGCTTCACGCTCTACATGGAGCTGCTGGAGCGCGCAGTGGCCAGCCTGCGCCGCGGCGGCACCGCGGAAATCGATCTGAGCGCCCGCGCCGACTGCGCGGTCAATATCAATATCCCGGCGCTGATCCCCGAGCACTATGTGCCGGATGTCCACACCCGGCTCCAGCTCTACAAGCGCCTGGCCGGCGCTACCGACGCCGGTGCGCTGCGCGAGTTCCAGGTGGAGCTGATCGACCGCTTCGGCCTGCTGCCCGAGGAAGTGCGCCACCTGGTGCGGGTCACCGCGCTGCGCCACCGCGGCACCGCCCTCGGCCTCCTGCGCATCGAAGCCGGTGCCGAGGGCGGTCTGCTGGAGTTCGCCCAGCACACCAGCGTCGATCCCCTGGCCATCGTACAATTGGTGCAGCGTCAGGCCGACCGCTACCAGTTGCGCGGCGCCACCATCCTGCGGTTCACCGAAAAGGCGCTCGCGGCGGAACAACGCCTGGCGGCGGTGGAAGCCCTGCTCGATCGGCTGGCGCCGGAAGACAGCGCGGCCGCTGCGGGCTAACTCCTGTTGACACCAGGTGACATGCTCGCGGCAGGGAAATCACCGCCGAGCAATTCAGACGCATCGAGCCGTTTCTGCCTGTGCAACGTGGCAACGTCTCGCTCAGCAACTTGCAGGTCGTCAATGCGATCCTTTATGTGGCCGAGCGCGGCTGCAAGTAGCGCAGCCTGCCGAAACGGTTCGGCAACCGGCACACGATCTACACACCATGAACTGCCGGCACCCGCATGAAAAGCTGGGCCAAAGCCGGGGTGCTGGATCGCTTATTCGGGCATTGCAGCATCAGCAGCTCATCCGCACGTTGCAAGGATCCGGCACAGGGCGGTCTTTCGCACGCAGGGTTCAGCCGCCCGCGAGCCCAACCCCCATCGCCATCGCCGCCAGTGCCAGCAGCGCCCGCACGCCGGTGAATGCGGCGACGTGACGCCGCAGCCGCCGCAGGCCGGCGCCAAAGAGGCCGCCGGCGACCAGCATCGCGGCCATCACCCCGACGCCGAACGCCAGCAGATACGCCATGCCCAGCCAGGGACTGGCCGCCAGTGCCAGCGGCGCCAGGGCGAGCAGCACGGCGGAGCCGGCGGTGCCATGGAGCATGCCCACCAGCAGCGCGCGGCGGCCGTGGTGCGCCGGCAGGCCCAACAGGTGCGCATGGGTTCCGGTTTGCCCGTGGTGGTGGACCTGAACCGGCGGCTCGCCGGCGGCCAGGGTCCACAGCGTGGCCAGGCCGAGTCCGATCAGCACCAGGCCCACCAGCCGCTCGGCCCGGCCGCTGAGCTCGATGGGCACTGCCATCCCGGCCAGCAGCACCAGGGCGCCGATCGCCAGCAGCACCGCACCGTGGCCCAGCGCCCAGCGCCCGCAGAGTTGCAGCCGGGCACGCCGCCCGGCGCGGGGATCGTCGAGGTTGGCAACCGCGAGCAGGTGATCGGGGTCGAGCGCGTGCAGCAGGCCGAGCCCGAGCCCGGTGGCCAGCGGTCCCAACGATTGCTCGATCATGCCCGCCTCCCGTCGTTGCGCGCGAGAGTCTCCAACTGCCGTTCCAGAGTCATCAACCACCCCAGCCGCGGATGATGGAACGGTGCGAGCCCAGTTTGCCGTGTGCGACCAGCGTACCCAGGACGTCGACGATGGCGCGGGTGGCCAACAGCGCGGTGATCTCCGAGTGGTCGTAGGGCGGCGACACTTCCACCACCTCCATGCCGCAAATGCCCTCCTTCGCGACCGCGCCCAGCAGATACAAGATCTCGCGGGGCAGGAAGCCGCCCGGCTCCGGCCAGCCGGTGCCGGGTACGAACCCGCAGTCCACCGAATCGATGTCGAACGACAGATAGACCGCGTCGGTGCCGTCCCAGGCGGTTTCGAGCGCGATCTCGGCGGTCTTTTCCAAACCCAGCTCGGTGACGTCGTTCATGGTCAGGATGGTGGTGTCGCGCTTGCGCGCCTCCTTCACCGCCGGGCGCGGCACCTGCCAGCCGCCGATGCCGATCTGCACCAGATTCTTCGCGGAGACATTGGGCAGGTTGGTGGCATGGAACCAGGGCGTGGTGTGCATGCGCTCGTCGAGGTCCTTCTCCTGGATGTCGGCGTGGCGGTCGAAGTGGATGATGCCGATCTTCTTGTCGGTGTGCTCGGCGATGCCGCGCACGGTGGCGAAGCCGATGGAATGGTCGCCGCCGAGCACGATCGGCAGCGCACCCGAGGCGAAGATGTGGCCCACGCCGCGGCTGATCTGGTCGAAGGTCTTCTCGATGTTGGCCGGGATCACGAACACGTCGCCGGCATCGCACAGGTTCATCTGCTCGCGCAGATCGACGCCGAGTTCGTAGTTGTAGGGCGTGTAGAGCGCGCTGATCTGGCGGATGCCCTGGGGCCCGAAGCGGGTGCCCGGGCGGTAGGTGGTGCCGCCGTCGAAGGGTACGCCGATGATCGCGGCATCGTACTTGCCCACGTCGCGCACGTCGTCGCAGAACGGCGCCTTCATGAAGGTGTTGATGCCGGCGAAGTGCGGCAGCTCACCGCGCACGAAGGTCGAGATCCAGCGATCCTCGACGCTGTCGGCCGCGGTCAGTCCATGTTCCAGGCCGTGCTGCACATGGGCCTCCCAGGCCGCGGTGGGCAGCTCGCGCTCCTTCTGCAGCGACTTCCAGCCCTGCAACTGGGTCTTGTCGAAACTGGGGTGATGATCGAGGCCGCGGCCCAGCGGCGCGGCGGACAGAAAGGATTGCAGACGCATGACGATGGTCTCCAGGTGAAGGTGGATCAGTCTGGGCGCGCGCGCCGCGACAGCTCCGCCAGATGGTCGAGTTTGTCCAGATCATGGCGCACCCCCGAGGTGGCACGGATGCGCTCCAGCACGAGCTGCTTGTAGCGAAGGAACTCGGGAGCGAGCTTCAGTTCGGGTCGGCGTTCGCCGGGCGGCGGCAGCACCGGGACATGGATGCTGTCGATGCGCCCTGGCCCAGGCGCCAACACCACCACGCGATCGGCCAGGTAGATTGCCTCCTCGACGTCGTGGGTGACGAACAGAATGGTGTGGTGCTCGATCTGAAACAGCCGCAGCAGCAGTTCGTGCATCACCTCGCGGGTCTGGGCGTCGAGGGCGCCGAAGGGTTCGTCCATCAACAGCACCCGGGGCCGGGCGAGCAGTGCGCGGGCAATGGCCACCCGCTGGCGCATGCCGCCAGAGAGCTGGCTCGGATAATGGTCGCGCACCGCGTCCAGCCCCATCAGCTCCAGCAGGGCGTGGGCGCGGGCCACCGCGGCTTCCACCTCGGCCAGGCTGGCGGGTCCGAAGTGGGCACGCAGCGCCAGGCAGAAGGATACGTTCTCGTGCACCCGCAACCAGGGGTAGAGGCTGTAATCCTGAAACACCACGGCGCGATCGCGACCCGGTCCCCGCACGACCTCGCCATCCACCCTGATGCGACCCGCGCTCGGCGTCTCCAGCCCGGCGACCAGGCGCAGCAGGGTCGACTTGCCGCAGCCGGAGGCACCCACCAGGGCCACGAACTCGCCTTCCCCAATTTCCAGATCGAGTGCGGCCAACGCCGGTTGCGCCTGCCCGGGCCAGTGTTTGGCAACGCCTTCGACCTGAATACAGGGCGCGGACATCGTGATCACCTGGCGTGCAGCCAGGGAAAGGCGCGCCGGTGCAGCAGCCGGAAACCCTGGTCGAACAGCAGCCCGAGCAGGCCGATCAGCAGGATGCCGACGAAGATCTTGTCGGTCTGCAGGAAGCGCTGGGCGCGCAGGATGGCGTAGCCGAGCCCGGAATTCGCCGCCACCAACTCGGCCACCACCAGATAGGTCCAGGCCCAGCCCAGGGTGATGCGCAAGGTATCGACGATGCCGGGCAGCGCCGACTTGAACACCACCCGGCTGATCACTTCATCGCGGTTGGCGCCCAGCGTCTGCGCCGCCTCGATCTGGGCCATGGGCACCTGGCGGACATTGTCGGACACCATCAGCACCATCTGGAAGAAGGTGCCGATCCAGATCAAGGCGATCTTGGCAGCTTCACCAATGCCCACCCAGAGCATGACCAGGGGCACAAAGGCCACCGCCGGCAGGTAGCGGGCGAACTCCATCAGCGGCTCGAAGAATGCCTGCAGCGGACGGAAGGTGCCGATGTAGAGGCCAAGCGGCACCGCCATCAGCACCGCCAGGGAAAAGCCGCCCAGCACCCGGCCCAGGCTGACGCGGACGTCCACCAGCAGACTGCCATCGCTGAACCAGGCGTACCAGCGTCGCGCCACCGCATCCGGCGCGGGCAGGAACACCGCGTCCACCAGGCCGCTCGCCGCCAGCAGCCACCAGCCGCCGACGAAGCTGGCAAAGCCGAGCGCGGCGAGCACCAGGTAGCTGCGACCGCCGAGGATGCCGCGCACCGCCCAGAGGGCGTCGCGGCTGCCACCGCCCGTCATTGGGCCGCGACCGGTCCAGCAGCTTCCCGCGCCAGGCTGGCATCCACGGCCGCAGTGAAATCCACGTCGCCTTCGAGCAGCTTGTGCTCCTTCAGAAAGGCGGCGATGGTCGGCCCCACGGCGACCAGGGACTCCGGGCGCTGCGGCTCGCCCAGCGCGACCAGATTTTCGTTGGCACCGAAAAAGCGCGTGCCGGGCAGATAGCCAGCGTAATCTTCCGGCATCAGCCCCACCACCTGGGCCATGATCACCGCGGCTTCCCTCGGGTTCGCGCCGATGAAGGCCACAGTGTCGTACCAGGCCCGCGCCATGGCGACAAAAGTCGCGCGCTTGGCCGGCTCGGCGAGCGCCTTGCCGTGAGCGACCAGAAGATCCGGCACCAGCCCCGGCATGTCCTTGGAGGTGAACAGCGCTCTGCCCTTGCCGCTCGCCTGAATCTGGTTGACCCAGGGGTTCCAGAC
>JADLCO010000012.1 GCA_020847115.1 Pseudomonadales bacterium
CGGGCTCGCCATCGCCCACCCCTTCCACCGCGCTGGCATCGGTGGCGATGCGCTGCGGCGCCTGCGGCGGCGCCACCGAGAACAGGCGCAGCGCCCCGGACGTGACCGCCGAGAATACCGGCGCCGCCACCAGGCCGCCGAAGTAGCCACCGGCGCGCGGGTCGTCGACCACCACCACGGTGATCAGCTCCGGGTCGTCGGCCGGCGCCATGCCCACGAACAGCGACAGGTAGCGATTGGCTTGGTAGCCGCCGGCGCCCACCTTGTGGCTGGTGCCGGTCTTGCCCGCGGCCGCGTACACCGGGATCGCCGCGCGCGTGGCGGTGCCGTTCTCCACCACCGCCTTCATCATGGTACGCACCTGATCGGCGATCGCCGGCGCGATCACCTGCTGGCGCTGGTCGGCGGGGATGGCGCCGTCGCGGCGCAGCAGGGTCACCGGTTGGCGCATGCCGCGGTTGGCGAGCACCGAATAGGCCGCGGCCAGTTGCAGCGGCGTCGCGGTCATGCCGTAACCGAAGGCCAGAGCGGCATGTTCGCTCAGCGCCCATTTCCGCTTGTTGGGCACGCTGCCCGCGTTTTCGCCCGGGAATCCGGTGCCCGGCGGCTGGCCCAGGCCGACGCGGTCGAACACGTCGCGGATGCGCTCCGGCTCCAGGGTCATGGAGACCTTGGTGGTACCCACCTGGCTCGACTTGGCGAGCACGCCGGTGAGGTCGAGCAGCCCGTAGTTGTGGTGGTCGCGGTAGGTCTTGCGGCCGACGTGGATCCAGCCCGGCGCGGTGTCGATCGGGGTATCCGGGCGGTAGCGACCGCTCTCCAGCGCCGCCACCATGGTGAACGGCTTCATCGTCGAGCCCGGCTCGATCTGGTCGGTCAGCGCGCGGTTGCGCAGCGCGCCGTTGTCGATGCGGCCGCGATCGTTGGGATTGAAGGAGGGCTGGTTGACCAGCGCCAGCACCTCGCCGGTGCGCGCGCTGAGCATGACCACGCAGCCGGCCGCGGCGCGATGCGTCTCCAGCGCCGCGCGCAGCTCGCGGTAGGCGAGATATTGCAGGCGCAGGTCGATTGACAGCGCCAGGTCGTTGCCCGGCTTTTCGCTGCGCACCAGCTCGATGTCCTTGATCACCTGGCCCTTGCGGTCGCGGACCACGCGCCGCTCCCCGGGCGCGCCGGCCAGCCAGTGGTCGTAGGCGAGTTCGATACCTTCCTGGCCGTGATCGTCGACGTTGGTGAACCCGATCAATTGGGCGGTGACCTCGCCGGCCGGGTAATAGCGCTTGAATTCCTCGCGGCTGTTCACCCCGGGGATATTCAGGGCGAGCACCTTGGCGGCATCTGCCGGAGTCCACTGCCGCGCCAGGAACATGAATTCGCGCTCGGCGTTGCGTTCGCGCCGTTCCAGCAAGTCCTGTACCGGCACCCCCAGCAGCCGGGCCAGCGGCGCCAGCCGCTCGGCATCCGCCGGCAGGGCGCGCGGGTCGGCCCACAGGGTGACCACCGAGGTGCTCACCGCCAGCGGCTCGCCGCGGCGGTCGGTGATCAGGCCGCGGTAGGCCGGGATCGCCAGGCTGCGCTGGGCCAGCGCCTCGCCCCGGTCCTGGAGAAAGCGCGCGCCGCGCTCGGCCTGCTCCTGCACCTGCAGGCTGGCGGTCTGCCACAGCGCCAGCACCGGCAGCGCCACCAGACCGCCCGCCACTGCCAGGTAGCGCCAATAGGCGATAGCCCGCTGGGGGCGGGGCGGACGACGGTTCATGGCCGCATCCTGACGATCTCGTCCAGTGCCGGCGCGCGCAGGCCGAATTTTTCCCGGGCTTGCTTCTCGATCCGCCCGGGTGACGCCCAGGTGCTGCGTTCGAGCAGATAGCGGCCCCATTCCACCTGCAGATGATGCTCGGTGCGCTCCAGCTCGGCGAGGCGGGCGTAGCGGCGGCGGCAGTCGTGGCTGACCGACACCGCAGCCAGCGCCGAGCCCATCACCGCCAGCCACAGCACGGCAACCAGGAACCGGGGGCTGCGCAGGCTCACGCCAGCTTCTCCGCCACCCGCATCACCGCGCTGCGGGCGCGGGGATTGACGGCGACCTCGGCCGCCGCCGGGCGCCGCGCCCGGCCCAAGCCGCGCAGGCGGCGAGGCAGTTGTGCTTCCGCGATCGGCAGGCCGCGGGGCAACGCCGGACGCTCGGCGTCGCGGATGAAGCGCTTGACCAGACGATCCTCCAGAGAATGAAAACTGATGACCACCAGCCGCCCGCCGATCGCCAGCAGCGCCACCACTTCCGCCAGCAACGCCCGCAATGCATCCAGCTCGCCGTTGACCTGGATGCGGATCGCCTGGAACGACTGGGTCGCGGGATGGCGGCCCGGCTGCCAGGCGGGGTGCGCGGCGGCGATCACTTCCGCCAGCTGCAGCGTGCGCGTGAGCGGTTCCCGGGCGCGGGCGCGCACGATGGCGCGCGCGATGCGCCGGGCGTGGCGCTCCTCACCGTAGTCGTGCAATACCTGGGCGATCTCGGCTTCGGCGGCGCGCGCCAGCCAGGCAGCGGCGCTCTGCCCTTGCTCGGGGTCCATGCGCATGTCGAGGGGCCCGTCGCGTAGAAAACTGAAGCCGCGCGCGGGGTCGTCGAGCTGCGGCGACGACACCCCCAGATCGAGCAATATCCCGGCCACCCGACCACGCCAGCCGCGGGCATCGAGCAGGCCGGGCAGTTCGCGAAACGAGGCGCGCACCATCTCCAGGCGCGCATCCCGCGCCGCCAGCGCCCTGCCCACCGCGCAGGCCTGGGGATCGAGATCCAGCGCCAGCAGCCGGCCGCCAGAGCCCAGGCGGCGCAGTAGCTCGGCGCTGTGCCCGCCGCGCCCGAAGGTGCCGTCTACGTACCACCCGTCCCGTTCCGTCAACAAGGCCGTCACCGCCTCATCCCGCAATACCGTCTGGTGCCCGTTTTCCGGTTCGTTGTCCAAGCCGCCTCCGGACACCTAGAGCGACAGGCTCTGCATCTCCGCCGGAATCGCCTGTCCGCCCGCTGCCTCTGCGAGCCACTGCTCGCGGCGGGCATTCCAATGGGCGACGCTCCACAACTCGAAGCGATGACCCTGGCCGACCAGCACCACTTCCTTCTCCAGCCCGGCATAGGCGCGCAACTCGGGTGGGATCAGCAACCGGCCGCTGCCGTCCAGCTCGAGTTCGCGCGCGTGGCCGATCAACAGCCGCTGCAGGCGGCGGGTGTCGGGGTTGAAGGTCGGCAGCCGGGCGATCTGCGTTTCGATGTCCTGCCAGGCCGGCAGCGGATAGAGCAACAGGCAGCGATCGTCGATATCGATGGTCGCGACCATCTGGCCGTCGCCACGCGCGAGCAACGCATCGCGATACCGGGACGGCACCGCCATGCGTCCCTTGGCATCCATGTTGATCTCGTTGCTGCCGCGAAACACCCGGCCTCCGCTGTTCGTGCCCGCGGGGAGACCACAAATCCCCACAAATCCCCGATTTGTCCCACTATATGCCGCAATGCTTCAAAGTCAAGCCGATCCGGAGCACCAAAACTCGGTAAATCTGCAGGGAACGCACTGGAACTGGCGGCGAAACTCCGCACCCATCGGGGCGCGAAACTCGACGTTCAGGTAAATCATGCGGCTGGGCAACCGACTTAAAGTGTTTGATTAGATATTCCGCCCCCTCCGGCTGAAGTTGCTCGGCGCGCGGGGGAGCGGAACTGGAGAGGGGTGAAGTCGGCCTGTAAGCCGGGTTCTGTCGTGGACAGTCATTC
>JADLCO010000013.1 GCA_020847115.1 Pseudomonadales bacterium
AGCAGGCGCAGCGCCTCGTTGTGGGTGACATGCTTCTGGGCCTGCGATGCCAGGATGTAGGGCAGCAGGAGGTGGGTGGTGATATCGGACATGATCCTGCTTTCAGAAGGTGAGCGTGACGGATCGCCCAGCGCCTCGGCCGATTAGGACGGAGAGCTGGTATATGCGGATCGCGAGGGATTGGGCGGGGCCAAGCGGCGCGCCCCAATCGGCCGTCTGCTGCGTGGCAGTGTAAATGGCGCTCGTTGTGGTGGTAGTCAGCGTGCGTTTGACTGCCCCGCCATCTCGGATTTCCACCTCATAGGCTTCACTGTCCTCGGCCAAGGGCACATCGCCCGCGCTCCAGGTGTCGGCGGCAAGGGATCGCGACCGGCGCGTCCAGCGGATCGTCAGATCGCCGAGGTTGCGTGACGTCCGCCACGGCTGTTCGACATGGGCGACGGAGAATGGACGCAGCCCAGCGCCCTCTGGTGTGAACGTAGTGGCGATAAAGGTCTCGTCGCTGACCGGCTTTGAGGCCGGGCCGATGCGCCAGTTCCACGGCAGGCCAAGGTCGGCTTCGGAAATGGGCAAGGCGGCAACGGTCGTGTCCAGCACCACCACCCGCGCGCCAGTCGGCACTGTGCTGACGATAGCCCCTTCGGTCCCGCGCTGGCCCCGCAGCAGTCGGGTCAGCCGGTACCGCGCTGGCGCGATCAGTTCCGCATTCCCGGCTTGAACGATTTCCCATTGCCCCGCGCCAGATTCCACCGCCAGCGCATTGGCCCCGCCCAGCAGGGTGATATCGGTGACGCTTTCCAGCGTGCCGGAGTAAAGATCGACCACCAGCGCATTGCCCAGATCGAAGCGCGACACTGGCCCCGAAAAGAAGTCGGCCGCCAGCACACCCATCCGTGCCCGGGTGCCAAAGGTGGTCAGCAGGGCAAATCCATCCGTCGCGGCGCTACGGTAGACCGCAATCTCACCCGGCCACGGTTTGGCATGGGCGGCGACAAAGGGCCGGTGCGCGGGTTGATCTTCGCGGAGCTGCGGAAGGTCCATCAGGACAATGTCGGGTGCGCCGAAGACCGTTGGTGTCGAGAGCGTGGCGGGTCGTGGTTCTCCGGGCGGCAAGTCATAGACCGTGCGGTCCTGGCGTACAGCATCGATGCTGCGCAGGTCGGAGTCCGCAATGGACACGAGCCTCATTTCCGTCAGGCGGCCATCGTGGTCGAGCAGGATCACGTCGCAAGGATCCAGTGCCAGACGCGAAGGCGGCAAGCGGAACACCGCACTTTCGCGGCCAACCCATGCCTCCATCAGCGCGCGACGGCAGCGGCGTTCTGCTTCCTCGGGCGGGATGGCCATCGGGAAGCTTTCCGAGGCGATGCGCGTGGTATCGACGGTGATGCGCCGGGCCTCGACCTGAGCCGCGTCATAATCCTCGTCGGCGCGGGCGACCTGCCATTTCAGCGCCTGCGGCAGCTCTGTTTCCTGCGCGCGGGTCAGTTCCATCACATCGCCCTGCGCTGAGGCTGGGGCCACCATGCTGTCGGGGGTGATCGTGGCGTTGGCAATTCGGCCGCGCATCAGGAACTTGATGCGGCCCTCGCTCTCCACAGCATCGAAGCCGAAATGCCGCGCCAGCGTGGAAATCGAGGCCCTTGGGGCTTCCAATGCCGAGATCACATAGCCCTCGACCGCGCCCCATAGGCCAGAGACGTCGATCAATTCCTCGGGCATTCCGGCGCGGAGACAAAGGTGGCGCACCAGTGCCGCCAGCGATACTGCGCCCAGCCGCCCGGTCAGCCAGTGCCCGAGCCGCCAGTTCGGCCCGTCTGTCCAGACATCGGTCAGTTCGGGGAAGAACGGATAGGGCCGGGCATCCCATGTCCAGGCGGCGCATTCGGGGACATGCACCATGCGCGCGCCGTAGATGGCCGAGGTCGGATTGTTCGCGCCCTGACCCCACCAGAGATATGTCGCCTCGAGATAAGCGCGCTGGATCGCATCGTCCCGCCAGCCCCGAGAGGAGTAGGGCGTGAAGCTCTCGGACGATTTCGGATCGAAGAACACGTTGGGCTGGTTGGTGCCGCGATCAATGGCCGGGCACCCCAGTTCGGTGAACCAGATCGGCTTTGACTGCGGCACCCATCCCGTCGGTGTCCCGGTCTCCACCCCGCCCGGCCGGTTGAAATGCGGGTTTTGCCACCAGGCGCGCAGATCCTTGAAGCGGAAGACCCACGTTTTGGCAGCGGCTCCGTCCGTGATTGGCGTGCGGTTCTGCGCTGTCCGGTCAAGGGCGCTGGCATAGAACCAGTCGAATCCCTCTCCACCGGTGATATTACTTTGAAGATAGGCGCGGTCATAGATCGCAGGCGCCAGCGCCGCATCGGCATGATCAAACCCGTCGCGCCAGTCTGACAGCGGCATGTAGTTATCGATGCCAATGAAGTTGATGTTCGTGTCCGACCAAAGCGGGTCGAGGTGAAAGAACACGTCGCCCGAGCCATCAGCGGGGTGATGGCCGAAATACTCCGACCAGTCGGCCGCATAGCCGATCTTTGGACCAGCGCCGAGGATCGCGCGCACATCAGCGGCGAGTGATTTGAAGGCAGTGACCGCAGGATAGGTGCTTGTGCCCGAGCGGATGGTGGTAAGGCCAGCCATTTCTGACCCGATCAGGAAGGCGTCCACGCCCCCGGCAGCTTTGCAGAGATGCGCGTAGTGCAAGATCATCCGGCGCAGGGACCATTCACCGACCGGGCCGGTCCAGCTGACAGTGGTCCCCGACACGCTGAAATTGGCAGGTGTCGCAGTCCCGAACAGCGCTGACACTTGCGTTGCGGCTGTGGCGGTCTTGTCGCCCGATCCTGCAAAACCCACAGCCGGGGAACAGGTGATGCGGCCGCGCCAGGGGAATGTCGGCTGGCCAGATGTGGCGGCATTTGCGCTGTAGGGGTTGGGCTTGGTGTTGCCGGGCGGCACATCCATCAGGATGAAGGGAT
>JADLCO010000014.1 GCA_020847115.1 Pseudomonadales bacterium
GTAGGCGCGGTCGAACTGCTTGACCAGGCTCTGGCCGTATTCGTGGATCATTTTCTGTTCTTCGGTCAGTGCGAAATCCATAACGACTCCCAACGGGATAAGGATTGGAATGGGACAGGGTTTGACCTGCCAGGGCGATCAATACGAACGCGGCAGGCCCATGACGTGTTCGCCGATGTAGTTCAGCACCATCTCGCTGTTGAGCGGCGCGGTCTTGAACAGGCGCGCCAGCGGGAAGATGTCGAAGATGCCGTATTCCTTGGTGAAACCGTTGCCGCCGAAGCACTGCAGCGATGCATCGACAGCGTGGATCGAGGCTTCGGCGGCCGCGTACTTGGCCATGTTCGCCTCGGGCGCGCACGGCTGCTTGCGATCGAACAGCCAGGCGGCCTTGCGCGCCATCAGCGCGGCCAGCTCGATTTCGGTCTTGGCGCGAGCGAGCGGATGCTGGAGTGCCTGATAGGCGCCGATGGGGCCGTTGAACACCACCCGCTCGTTGGCGTAGGCGACGGCCTTGTCCATGGCGAAGCGGCCCAGCCCGCAACCGATGGCGCCCACGCAGATGCGCTCGGGGTTGAGGCACTCGAACAGAATGCCGAAGCCCTTGCCAACCTCGCCCAGCACGTCCTCGGGGCCGAGCTCGACGTCGTCGAAGAACACCTGATACTGGGTTTCCGGCAGCGGGATGCTGACCGGAATCGGATGCATCTCGATGCCCTTCGCGCGCATGTCGACGATGAACAGGGTGAAGCCATCGGTCTTTTTCGCGACCTCGGTGTGCGGCGTGGTGCGGGTCACCACCAGCGCGTAGTCCGACTCCCTGGCATCCGTGATATAGGTCTTGCGGCCATTGAGCCTGAAGCGGCCATCGGCCTGGGGTTTGGCGATGGTGCTGGCGCGAATGGTGTTGGTGCCGGCGTCGGGCTCGGTGATGGCAAAGCAGAAGCGAATGTCGCCGCGACAGGCGGCCGGCAGGTAGCGCTGTTTCTGGGCTTCGCTGCCGTGGTTGCTCAGCATGCTGAGCGTCATGGTGGCGCCCACCACCAGGCTGAGCAGTGGGATGCCCTGGTTGGACAGGCCCTCCAGGAACAGCTCCATCTCCAACATGCCGAGGCCGGCGCCGCCGTAGGCTTCCGGGACCATGGTGCCCACGAAGCCGTCGGCGGCGATCTGCTTGTACATGGCTTCCGGAAAGGCGCGCCGCTCGGCGTGTTCCATCCAGTAGGTGCGGTCGTAAGTCCTGGCCAGACTCGCGCCGTACTCGTAGATCATGGTTTGTTCCTGGCTCAGCTCGAAATCCATCGTTTCCTCCGCGTGCAGGCCGCGTTCAGTAGGAGCGCGGCAGACCCATCACATGTTCAGCGATGTAGTTGTGGATCATTTCGTTGTTGAAGGGAATGGTGCGCATCAGGCGCGCGACGCCGAACAGATCGAAAATGCCGTACTCCTTGGTGAAACCGTTGCCGCCGAAGCACTGCAACGCGGCGTCGGTGGCGCGGATGCAGGCCTCGGAGCCGGCCAGCTTGGCCATGTTCGATTCGGGGCCGCATTGCTCGCCGCGATCGAACAGCCAGGCGGCTTTGTAGGTCATCAGCGCGGCCAGCTCGATGTCGGTCTTGGCCCGGGCCAGCGGATGCTGGAGCGCCTGATAGGCGCCGATGGGCCCCTTGAACACGGTGCGCTCGTTGGCGTAGTCCACCGCGCGGGTCAGCACATGGCGGCCCAATCCTGCGCAGATAGCGCCCACCAGGATGCGCTCGGGGTTGAGCGTGTGGAACAGGATGTCGAAGCCGCGATCCACCTCGCCCAGCACTTGGTCGCGGGTCAACTCGACGTTGTCGAAAAAGATCTGGTATTGGGTTTCGGGAATCTTGACGCCCACCGGAATCGGGTGCATCTCGATGCCCTTGGCCTTGGTGGGCCCGATGAACAGGGTGAAGCCATCGGTCTTGCGCTTGACCTCGGCCAGCGGCGTGGTACGGGTGACCAGCACCATGTAGTCGGACTCGCCGGCGTCGGTGATGTACACCTTGGTGCCGTTGAGGCGGAAGGTGCCGTCGGCCTGAGGCTTGGCGATGGTCGCAATGCGCATCGAGTTGGTGCCGGCATCGGGCTCGGTGATGGCGAAGCAGAAGCGGGTCTCGCCGGCGCAGGCGGGCGGCAGATACTGCTTCTTCTGTGCCTCGGTGCCAAAGCTCGCGATCAGGCTGAGCCCCATGGTGGCGCCCACCACCAGGCTCAACAGCGGCATGCCCTGCTCGGCGAGACTTTCGTTGAACAGCGCCATCTCGGTCATGCCCAGTCCCGCGCCGCCGTAGGCCTCCGGCACCATCACCCCGACGAAGCCGTCGGCGGCCACCTTGCGGTACATCTCGGTGGGGAAGCGCGCTTGCTCGGCGCACTTCACCCAGTAGTCGCGGCCGAAATCCGCGGCCAGGTTGCGGCCGTACTCGAAGATCATCTTCTGTTCGTCGGACAGCGTGAAATCCATGGTCTGACTCCTCTCTTGTCGGTGGGGCTCGTCGTCGCGGATTCGGCTCAGTAGGAGCGTGGCAGACCGAGCACGTGCTCGGCAATGTAGTTGAGGATCATCTCGTTGTTGATCGGCGCGGTCTTGGTCAGGCGCACCAGCGGGTACAGGTCGAAAATCCCGTATTCCTGGGTGAAACCGTTGCCGCCGAAGCATTGCAGCGCGGCGTCCACCGCGTTCACCCCGGCCTGGGAAGCCGCCAGCTTGGCCATGTTGGCCTCAGCCCCGCAGGGCAAGCGGTTATCGAACAGCCAGGCGGCCTTGCGCGCCATCAGCGAGGCCATCTCGATTTCGGTCTTGGCCTTGGCGAGTGGATGCTGGAGCGCCTGATAGGCGCCGATGGGGCCGTTGAACACGGTACGTTCATTGGCGTAGGCGACGGCTTTTTCCAGCGCGTAGCGGCCGATCCCGGTACAGACCGCGCCACCCAGGATGCGCTCGGGATTCAGCGACTCGAACAGAATCTCGAAGCCCTTGCCGACCTCGCCGAGCACATTTTCCGGCCCCAGATCGACCTCGTCGAAAAACACCTGGTACTGCACCTCGGGCAGCAACACGCTCACCGGGATCGGGTGCATCTCGATGCCCTTGGCCTTGAGATCGACCAGAAACAGGGTGAAGCCGTCGGTCTTGCGCTTGACCTCGGTGTGCGGCGTGGTGCGCGCCACCACCAGTGCGTAGTCGGATTCGCCGGCATCGGTGATGTAGGTCTTGCGCCCGGAGAGTCGGAACCGGCCGTCGGCGGCGGGCCTGGCCAGGGTGCTGATGCGGATGGTATTGGTGCCCGCGTCGGGCTCGGTGATCGCAAAGCAGAAGCGTAGCTCGCCCTTGCAGGCCGCGGGCAGAAAGCGCTGGCGCTGTTCCTCACTGCCGTGCACCGCGAGCGGACCCATGGTCATGGTGGCGCCAATCACCAGGCTGAGCAGCGGGATGCCGTGGTTGGCCAGACCCTCCTGGAACAGCAGCATTTCCAGCATCCCCAGCCCGGAACCGCCGTAGGCCTCGGGCACCATGGTGCCGAGAAAGCCGTCGGCGGCGATCTGCTGGTACATCTCCTCGGGGAACCGATGTGCTCGCGCGTTCTCCATCCAGTAGGCGCGATCGTAGGTTTTGGCAAGCTCCCCGCCGTAGGCGAGGATCATGTTCTGGGTTTCACTGAGCTGAAAATCCATGGCGGCATCACCCTTTCATGGCGAAGGAGAGGCGAAGATGCTGCGCTGCACGCGCAATGTCGCACCTTAGAAGTCCGCCACCGGACGGACAATGACTAAGACCGACTCGAAAGTCACGAACCCCCGGGCGGAGGCCAGCGGCCGCGCGGACCGAAAGCGCGCATGATGACGGGCGCTCGTGCGCTAGCCCACCAGACCTTCCAGCAATACGCCTACTCCATAGGCCATCGCCGCCGCCACGCCGCCGATGCCGAGCGTCTCCACACCGGAGGCCAACCACGACTGGTTGACGAAGCGGCCCTTGAGCGCCCCCACCCAGAAAAAGGCGATGCTGGTCAATATCGAGCTCCAGAGAAAAGGTCGTGCGATAGCACCGATCCCGACCCAGTTGACCAGATAGGGCAGCAGCGGAATCAAGCCCACCAGCGCGAAGGCGACGAAGGTGGCCAGCCCGGCGCGACTGGCATCGTGGCCCGACAGCGCCATGCCGTGCTCCTCCTGGAGCATGACGTCGGCCCAGCGTTCATCGTTGCTGGTCAGTACTTCGACCACCCGATCGAGCAACTCGCCCTCGAAACCCTTGCGCGCGTAGATCTGGCGGATCTCCTCGCGCTCGCCCTCCGGCCACTTGCGAATCTCGTCGAGCTCCCGGCGCCGCGCCTGGTCGCGATACTGGTTCTCGGCGCGGGTGCCGAGAAAGTTGCTGATCGCCATGCTGAAGCCATCGGCCAGCAGGTTGGCAAAACCCAGAATGATGATCACGCCGGGGGACAGCCCGGCCCCGGCGACGCCGGCCACCACGGCAAAGGTGGTCACCGCGCCATCGACGGCGCCGTAGACGAAATCCTTCAGGTACAGGGAGTCGGGACCCTGATCCAGACGTTCGGCGATTTTTTCCGGCTGGTGCTGGTGCTGATAGGCTTCGCGACTCTCGGGTCGGGTACTGGCCATGGCTGGGCTCCGCGGCGAGGGGGCGCAATTCTAGCGGAAGGCTCCCTGGCGTACGGCGTCCATCGACTGTCCGCCGCGCGGACCACGCCGTCCGGCTCAGGGTTCCAAGCGCAGTTGCACCAGTCTGCCTTCCGGCGCTTGCGCGAACGGCCCGGCGCGGGCTTCGCGATCGTCGGCGCCGGGTTCGGGGCTGCCGCTGCGCGCCAGCCGCGCCACCACTTCGTACCGGGCGACCGAGGCCAGCGGCCGGCCGGGCAACAGCGAGGAAGTCGTCTCGAAGGTCAGCTCCACCGGCAGATCGCCGGCGCGCAGGCGCCGCGCCACCACCGGCTGCGGCGCGCCCTGCCATTCGCGCACGATCACGAATACCGGCATCTCCGGGTCCACGGCCGCGCCGTCTTCAAGGGCCACCGCCACCCGCAACAGCGGCGGCGGCGCGGCGGCGCCGAGCCGGGCGCGCGCCGCGGCAAGGGCGCTGGCGACCGCCTCGGCCTCCGCGGCCGCGGGCGCAGTGGCCAGCACCTGCTGCCAGGACGCGATGGCCTCCGCGTAGGCACCCTGCTGGAAGGCGCCGATGCCGCGCAGCCCCAGCGCGACACCGTTGTCGGGCTGCGCCGCCAGTACCCGCTCGGCCTCGGCGCGGACGCGCTCGGTGACCTGGTTGCCCGTGGCCAGAAACAGGGTCTGGGCGTATTCGGCGCGAACCTCCGGCGCCTCGGGCATGTGTTCGAGCAGGGCTTCATAGGCTGCCAGCGCCGCCGGCAGATTGCCGCGCTGCTGCTCGAATCGCGCCAACAACAGGCCGTAGGTGGCGTTGTCCGGCCGTGCCGCCGCGCGTCCACGCAACTGGTCGATGAGCGCATCGATATCGCTGTCGGCATTGGCGAGCGCAGCGCGCAGCATCAGATCGGGCGCGGCGCCGAGCCGCCAATAGCCGGCCAGCGCCAGCGCCATCACGGCCACGCCGGCGACACCCAACAGCCAGCGACCGCCCGGCCGGGGGGCGCCGATCGCGCCGCCCGCGACGTCCTGCGCCAGCAGGCGCTCGGCCTCGTCGTGCAATATTTGGTGGCGCACGGCATCGACCTCGCCACGCGCCAGCCATTCACCCAATTCCCGTTCGCGGCAGCGAAACGCCGCCAGATTGGCGGACACCGGCGTTTCGAGATGGGGCGCCGCCCCGGCGCGGCGCCGCAACGGCCACAGCACGCAGGCAAGGGCCCCCGCGAGCAGGGCGACAAAGCCGGCGAGCGCCGCCCCCTCAGCCATCGCCGTTGCCCTGGTTGCGCCCCAGCAGACGCGCCAGTTCGGCCCGCTGCTCCGGGGTCGGCGCAACGGCAGCCACAGACCGCTGGCGGCGCAGCACCCAGGCCAAGACCGCCGCCGCGACCAACAGCAACAGGCCAGGCGCCAACCACAGCAGATAGGTGGCCGGCTGCCAGCCGGGCCGGTAGCGCACGAATTCGCCATAGCGCGCCACCAGATGATCGAGAATCTCGTCATCGCTGCGGCCATCGCGCAGCAGGCGCAGCACTTCCGCGCGCAGATCCCGGGCGATGGGCGCGTCGGAGGCGGCCAGGTTCTGGTTCTGACACTGCGGGCAGCGCAGCTCTTCGATCAGTGCGCGATAGCGAGCATGCTCGGCCGCGGAGTCGAAACTGCGCACCTCCACCTCCGCCCGCACCCCACCCGCGAGCAGCAGCGCCGCAACCAGTAACACCCAGCGCACCGGGATCACGGTTGCGCCCAACGCCGGTACAGGGGCTCAATGCGCTCGCGCCAGACCGCGGCGTCGAGGACGCCGACATGGCGGTAGCGGACGATCCCTTCCGCGTCGATCAGATAGGTCTCGGGCGCGCCATAGACACCGAGTTCCAGGCCGAAGCGGCCATCGGCATCGATCAGCACGGAGCGATAGGGATTCCCCAGCCGCTGCAACCAGTCGCGGGCACGACCGGGATCGTCCTTGTAGTCCAGACCGACGAGGGTCACGCCCTGCCTGGCCAGCTCCAGCAAATAGGGATGTTCGTCGCGGCAGGCGACGCACCAGGTGCCCCAGACGTTGAGCAGCCAGGCCTGGCCGCGCAGTTCCGCCGCATCCATCACGCGGCCCTGGTCGAGCGCGGCCAAGCGCAGCGGCGGCAGAGGTCGATCGATCAGCGCCGATGGCAGCTCCTTGGGATCGCGGCCCAATCCCAGATACAGCAGTCCCGCCAGCACCAGAAACAGGATCAGCGGTACGAACAGCTTGAGCCGCGCGCCCATCTCAGCCACCCGCCGAAATTGCGGCGGACGCGGCGACGGTGGCGCGAGTCCGATAGCGCCGGTCGGCCGCCGCCAAGGCTGCGCCCAGGGCGATCCAGGCACCACCCAGCCAGATCCAGCGCACACCGGGCTTGACGTGCACGCGCACCGACCAGGCCTCGCCGTCGAGCGGCTCGCCCAGCGCCACATAGAGATCGCGCCACAGGCCGGCGTCGATGGCGGCCTCGGTCATCACCTGGCCGCCCAGATAGCGGCGCTTCTCGGGCTGCAACCGCATCGCCGGCTGCCCCGCCCGAGTCACCGTCACGACGCCCTTCTGGCTGCGGTAGTTGGGACCGGCGACCTCGCGCACGCCCTCGAAGCGGAACTCCCAGCCGGCCAGATCGAGGCGGTCACCGGGCGCCATGCGCAGATCGCGCTCGAGACTGTAGCTGCCGGTGACGCCGGCGCCGGCGATGGCTAGCGCCACCCCCAGGTGAGCGACCGTCATTCCCCAGTAGCCCGCGCGCAGGCGGCGCACGCCCTGCCAAAACCCGCCTGCGCCGGCGCTCTTGCGCCACAGATCCCATCCGGAGAGCGCCAGGATCCAGCACGCCGCCGCCAGTGCCAGCCCCGCACCCCAGCGCCACTCGCCCCACAGCCGCGGCAGCAGGATGCCGGCCAGCAGTGCCACGACCGCACCCAGCCCCAGGGCGCCGCGCAGCCGCAGCAATGCCGTGTCCTTCCATTGCAGCAGTGCGCCGAGGCCCAGCAACAGCGCGAGGCCCAAGGTCAGGGGCACGAAAAAGCTGTCGAAGTACGGCGGCCCCACCGAAATCTTGCCCCAACCGAGCACATCGGCAATGAGCGGATAGAGCGTGCCGAGCAAAACGACGCCGGTGATGACCACCAGCAGCGCGTTGTTGGCCAGCAGTGCGGCTTCGCGGGAGCGCCAGCCAAAGCCCGCCGGCGCCGGCAGGGTGGGCACGCGCAGTCCGTAGAGCAGCAGCGACCCGCCGATCACCACGCCGAGAAAGCCGAGCACGAAGACGCCGCGCGTCGGGTCGGCGGCAAAGGCATGCACCGAGGTCAGCACCCCGGAGCGGACCAGGAAAGTCCCGAGCAGGCTCAGCGCGAAGGCGAAGATGGCGAGCAGCAGGGTCCAGCCGCGCAGCAGGCCGCGCTTTTCGGTGACCGCCAGCGAGTGCGCCAGCGCCGTGGCCAGCAGCCAGGGCATCAGCGAGGCGTTTTCGACCGGATCCCAGAACCACCAGCCGCCCCAGCCCAGCTCGTAATAGGCCCACCAACTGCCGAGCGCGATGCCCAGGGTCAGAAACGCCCAGGCGGCATTGGTCCAGGGGCGCATCCAGCGCACCCAGGCGGCATCGAGCCGGCCCGCCAACAGCGCCGCGATGGCGAAGGCAAAGGGCACTGCGAGCCCCACGTAGCCCATGTAGAGCAGCGGCGGATGCACGATCAGGCCGAAGTCCTGCAGCAGCGGATTGAGATCGCCGCCATCGTCCGGCGGCAGCGGCAGCAGCCGTGCGAAGGGGTTGGAGGTCAGCAGCAGAAATAGATGAAAGCCGAACGCCACCAGGCCCATCACCGCCAGTACGCGGGCCAGCAGCAGCGCCGGCAACCCACGCCCGGCGACGGCGACCGCGGCAGTCCAGCCGGACAGCACCAGCACCCACCGCAGCAGCGAGCCCTCGTGCGCACCCCAGACCGCGCTCAACTTGTAGAACCAGGGCAGCAGGCGGTTGGAGTTGGCGGCGACGTAGGCGACGCTGAAATCATCGCCCAGGAAGGCGGCCGCGAGACAGGCGAAGGCGACGCCCGCGAACGCCAGTTGCCCACCGGCCAGCGGGCGCGCCGCCGCAATCCACAGCGGGCGGCGCCGGGCGGCGCCGAGCAGAGGCACCACGCCCAGCGCCAGACTCACGCAGGCAGCCAGGATCAGCGCGAAATGGCCGTACTCGGGAATCAAGGTGCCGAATCCTCGGCAGCGTTCGGTTGGCTTGTAGCCTCCTGGCCGGCCGCCTCGCGCGCCGCGCGGGCCGCGTGCCCGGCCTTCATGCCCTCGACCACTTCGGGCGGCGTGTAGTTTTCGTCGTGCTTGGCGAGCACCTGGTCGGCTTCGAGCAACGGCCCGGGGCGAAGATGGCCGGCCGCCACGGCTGCCTCTCCTTCGCCAAACAGATCGGGGAGGATGCCCTCGTAGCGCACCCACAGCTCGCGGTCGCCATCGGTGAGGCGAAAGCGCACCGCGAGCGAATCCGGCTCGCGCTCCAGACTGCCGCGCACCACCATGCCGCCGACGCGGATGCGCGCCAGGGTCGAGGCCTCGCCAGCGACTACCTGGCGCGGCGTGTAGAACAGATTCAGATTCTGGCGCAGGGCATAGACGGCCAAACCCACGCCGAGCGAGCTCAGCGCGACGATGAACAGCACCAGGGCGAGCCGGCGCCTGCGCTGCGGATGCATCAGCGTCCCCGCTGGCGGGCGCTGCGCACCGCCGCCAGGGCGCGCGCGTGGCGCCGCAGCGGGCGCACCACGAGCGCGCCCATCACCAGGGCGGCGACGCCATAGACCGCCCACACGTAGACGCCGTGACCGCCCATGGCGAACAGCTCGGCGAGGCTGTGGAACTGCAGATTCACTCCGACTCCCCCTCCCCTGCCAGGTCACGCACCCAACCGGCGCGGCGCTCGCGCACCAGGATCTCGGCGCGGACATTGAGCACCAGCACCCAGGCGTAGAACAGATAAAAGGCCAGGATCATCACCACGAGTGGCTGGAACATGTCCGGGTGCATGCTGGGCGCCGCAGTCAGGCGGATGGTGGCGGGCTGGTGCAGGCTGTACCACCAGTCCACCGACTTGTAGATGATGGGAATGTTCACCGTCCCCACCAGCGCCAGCACCGCGCAGGCGCGCCCCGCGGTCTCGCGGCTGGCGTAGGCCTGGCGCAGCGTCACCACGCCCAGATACAGGAACAGTAGCACCAGCATCGAGGTGATGCGCGCATCCCAAACCCAGTAGGTACCCCAGGTGGGCTTGCCCCAGAGCGAACCGCTGAACAGCGCCAGAAAGGTCAGCGCCGCGCCCAAGGGAGCGGCGGCACTCATCACCACATCGGCCAGCTTGACCCGCCAGATCAGATGGATCGCGCCGGCGGCGGCCATCACGTAATAGCCGGCCAAGGCCAGAAACGACGCCGGCACGTGCAGGAAGATGATCCGGTAGCTGTTGCCCTGGCGGGCGTCCGGCGGCGCGTACAGCAGCCCCCACACCACGCCGACGGCGAGCAGCGCCAGACTGGTGCCGGCCAGCCACGGCAGCCAGCGGCCACTGACGCGATAGAAACCCGGCGGCGAGGCCAGGCGGTGGAACCACTGCCAGCGTCGCTCAGCCATCGATACCCACCCGCAATGCCGCGGCCGCTGCGACCGGCGCGATCGCCAGCGTCACCGCGGTGATGGCGCCGAGCAACGCCAGCGGCGCACTGCCGTCGCCGCCCTCCAGCGCGCGCGCCACCGCCGCCGTGCCGAAGATCAGCACCGGGACGTAGAGCGGCAGCACCAGCAGCGGCCGCAGCACATTGCCGGCACCTAGCGCCACCGTGAGCGCTCCGCCCACCGCGGCGAACAGACAAAAGGTCAGCGTGCCCAAGGCCAGGCCGGCGACCAGCATCGGCACCCCGCCAGCGGGCAGCGCGAGCCAGCCGGCAAGCAGGGGCGACGCCAGCGTGATCGGCACGCCGGTCACCAGCCAGTGCGCCGTGACCCGGGCCAGCACCAGCACCCACAGGGGTTGCGGCGAGAGCACCAGTTGTTCGAGGGCACCATCGACGTAATCCTCGCGAAATAGCGAATCTGCGGCGAGCATGGTACCCAGCAGCGCCAGAATCCACACCATCCCCGGCGCCAGACGAGCCAGGAGCGCGGGCTCCGGCCCCACCGCCAGCGGCACCAGCGCGGTGATCATGGCGAAAAACCACAAGGGGTTGGCGGCCTCGCCGCGGCGCCGCCAGGCGAGCAGCAGGTCGCGGCGCAGCAGCGCGGCGAATCCGGTCGCCAGGCTGGGCAGCGCCTCCGGCTCAGGATTCGGTGAGCGCAAGGTATTTGACTCCGGGCAGATCGACCGCCTGATGGCTGCTGAAGATGATCGCGCCCCCGGACTGCAGATGGCTGCGGAACAGCTGCTCGACCACTGCCACGCCGGCGCGATCGATGGCGGTCAGCGGCTCGTCCAGAATCCACAACCGCGCCCGCGTCAGCGCCAGCCGCGCCAGTGCCACGCGGCGCTGCATGCCGGCGGAGAGCTGCGCACAGGGCGTATCGAACCACTTCGCCAAACCTACGGCGGCTAGCGCCTCTTCGATGGCATCGCGTTGGGCAAAGAGGCCCGCCAGCCAACGCAGATTCTCGCGCGGCGACAACCCCGGCTTGAGCCCCGGCACATGGCCCAGGAATGCCAATTCGGCAAGGTAGCTAGCACGGGCGCGGGGGAGAAGCCCGCCACACCAGCGCAACTCGCCCTGCGTCGGCGTCAACAGCGTGGCCAGGATGCGCAGCAAGGTGGTCTTGCCGGCACCGTTGGCGCCCACGACCTGCAGGATGTCACCGCCGTGGACCGCGCCCTCCACCCGTTCGAACAGAAGCCGGTCGTTGCGCTCGAAGGAAAGAGCGCAAAACGCGAGCAGGGGCGGCGAGGAAGGCAACAAGGGTCATCCACACGGATCGCCGCCATTATGCCCCAATCGGCGCGGGCCGCGAAGCCGCGGCGCCAACCGGCCGCGCCCGGTCAATCGCGATCGAGATCGAAATCGTAGTCCCGAATCATCCGTTCCAGACGCCGTTGTTCGAGGCGATCCTCGAGCCGGCGCCGAGCTTCCATATCGATGACCACGCGACGCTTGTCCTGCATGCTATGAAACAAATCGTCCTGGCCTTCGATTCCGCTCGGATCGATGTCTGTTCCATTCATCACCCATTTCCTCGTGCTGGAACCGGTCACAATGCCGTACCGGTTACGGATGGCCACAGCGGCAGCCACGGGCGCACCCTAAGCCCAATAAAAACCCTCGTCAAGAACTTTATTATATTATAAATCATGATGTTATATAACATTCCGAACAATGATCCAAAGAATTGCTCCAGCGCATGTCGCCCCGCCGCACAAGGTTCCCGTGCGCGCTCTGGAGCCATTGGGGTACCATGGGTCAGGCACCGACCAGTCTCATCGCCCATGCGCCGCTACTCTTCGATCGTGGTCCTCACCGGTGCCGGCATTTCCGCCGAATCGGGCATTCAGACGTTTCGCGGGGGCGGGGGGCTGTGGGAAGGCCACGACATCGAAGAGGTGGCCACCTTCGATGGCTATGTGCGCAACCCGCGCAAGGTGCTGAGCTTTTACAACGACCGCCGCCGGGACCTGCGCCGGGCCGGCATCGAACCCAACGCCGCCCACCTGGCGCTGGCCGAATTCGAACGCAATCATCCCGGCGAATTTCTGCTCGTCACCCAAAACGTCGACGACCTCCACGAGCGCGCCGGCAGCCGGGAGTTGCGCCACATGCACGGGGAACTCGACAAGGTCCGCTGCCAGCGGTGCCACCAGGTCTACAGCAGCCGCGAGGACATCGAACCCAGCACGCAGTGCCCCTGGTGCATGGCGGCCGGGCGGGTGCGGCCGCACATCGTCTGGTTCGGGGAAATGCCCTTTCACATGGACGAGATCCACCTGCGCCTGGCGCGGTGCGATCTGTTCGTGTCGATCGGCACGTCCGGCAACGTCTATCCGGCGGCTGGCTTCGTCGAACTGGCCCACCAGCGCGGCATCACCACAGTCGAACTCAACCTGGAACCCTCCGAGGGCGCAGCGCTGTTCAGCGAAGGCCACTACGGCCCGGCCACCACCATCGTGCCCGAGTTTTTCGCTCGCCTGCGGCAGACCTGACCCCGGTGACAGCGGCGGCCGAATCGCGGTGCGGCGGCGGTCAGTTGACCACCAGCATCTCCGTGGTCACGTGATGGAGGACGCGCTCGGCGGTGTTGCCGAGCACCAGTCCCTTGAGTCCCTTGTTGGCGACGCTGCCGATCACCAGCAGCGCATCGGCGGCAAGCTGGGCGAGCACGTCCTCGACCCGCCCGGTCTCCACCCGGGCGGCCTCGGGCTTGAGGCCGATGCGTTCGAGCAGCGCGTGCTGGGCGCGCCGCGCACGCTCGGCCAGCTCACCGATCAGATCGGTAGTGAGCGGCACCGCCACCGGGCTGGCATAAATCAGCGCCGGGTCCGGCACCACCGTCACCACGGTGAGGGGCGCCCCTTGGGCATGGGCAAAGGCGTTGGCCTGATCCAGCACCCGCTCCGCGAGCAGCTCCTGTTCCGGACCTTCGGCCAGGGCATCGACCGCGGCGATCACGGCGGTAACCGGCCGGGGCACGCGCGGCAGCACCAGCACCGGACAGGGCGCCTCCCGCAGCAGGTGCCAGTCGTCGGCGTGGATGAGGTGCTCCAGAGGGCCATGGCGGTTGGCCTCGATCACGATCAGCTCGGCGCCCAGCGCTGCGGCCTGGTCGATCACGGCGCGATAGACGCGCTCGCACCACAGCACTTCGCCACGGTCGTCGCCGCAGAGGGCGGCGAAGCGCTCCCGCTCGGCAGCCAGGATGTCGTCGCGCAGCTGCGCCAGATGACCCGTTGCGAGGACCTGGTGCCAACCGCCGAACTGCGCCAGCACGGGGCGCAGCAACACCAGCTCGCCATGAAACTGCGCGGCCAGTTGGCGCGCCCGCGCCACCAGCCGCTCGGCGTCCTGCAAGTCCGCGATCACGGCCAATATGCGTTGCATGCCAATCTCCTCTTCGCCAATTCGAAACCAGTGTAACCGCAAGTCGGCGGCCCCCCGCCCTGCCCTTCGGCAAATTGCCCTCCGGCAAACCTTGATGCAAGTCATGGCAGCCGGGATGCAAGATTTCCATAGTGGTGGCTCCTCATCCACGACCTCCGGTTTGCTCAACGGCCATGCTCGGCGAACCCAGACAGGACAGCCCACCTCCTCCGCCATCGCCGCGTGCGGTTCCCGCCGCGCCCAGTGCCTTCCAGGCAACCCTGTTGCCTTGGTACCGCGATGTGCTGACCATTCCCCGCGGGGGCCATGAGCGCTTCCGCGCACTTGCCGGCGAGGAGTTGGGGCTCAATATTCAGTGCCCCGTCGACACCGTCGACGGCTATGTCGGCCTCCTGTGCCGCGAGGCGGAACTGATCCACACCTTGCTGCCCAATCCGCTGCCGGTGGCCAGCCTGTGGCTGCGTGGCAATCCATCGCGGCAGTTTTCGCCGGAGGCGGTAACCGAGCTGGTGTTTCGGCTCAATGCCAGATTTCCCCTGGCGGCACTGACCGCGATCCGCGGCGTCGATCTGCCGGCCACGGCGTTGAACGCCGAGCGCCTGGCGCTGCTCGCCGGACTCGGCTTCAATCGCATCGGCCTGCGCGTCGACGCCACGCTCGGCAGCGATCAGCGCAGCCTGGCCAAACTCCATGCCGTCCTGGAGCAGCTCAACGACTTCCCCACGCTCGGCGTGCACTACGAGATCCGCTTCGGCTCCCGTTCGCCCCCCCGCTACCTATCCCGGCTGCTGCGGACGATCCGTCGCGCGCCGGCGCTCGCTGTGGAACTGATCGACCCCGACCAGAGCGGTCCCCGCGCGCTCGCCGAACGGCGCGAAGCCGGCGAACTGCTCGAGCTGGCGGTCGTCGAGATGACCGCCGCCGGCTGGCCTTCCTTCGGCAATGCCTTCTTCGTGCCGCCGGAGAGCCCGCTGGCGACAACCGAATTCCGCGCCAGCGCCCAACTCACGCCCTGGGGTCCGCAGCCCAACGCCAACCGGCTGTGGCTGGGGCTCGGCATCGGCGCCTTCGGCTACTGCCATCCCTGCTACTATCGCACCACCGCAGCGGAGGCAGCCTACCGTCAGGCGCTGGCGGGACGGCAGCTGCCGGAGAAAACCCTGTATTGCCTGACCAGCCCCAGCCAGGGTCCACTGCGCATCGCGCAATCCCTGCTGTGCCGGCTCGAACTGCCACCGCAGACCGAGCCGGCCCTTGCCGAGCGGCTGCTCGCGGACCGCTTGGTGGCTGCCACCCACCCGCCGCGGCTCACCCTGGATGGCGTCGTGCGCCTCGCCGCTATCATTCGTCACTTGCAACTCCAGACCCTTTGGGGAGAAGATCGTGCCGCATCCCATAGCGATGGCAACCTCAGTGTCTAATCCCTGCCCCCATCGCCACGGCGTCAGCTGCGGCGACTGCCGCATGAAGGCACTCTGCCTGCCTTTGGCGCTCGAACTGGACCAGATCGAACAGCTCGATCGCATCGTGCAGCGGGGCCGCCCGTTCCAGCGCGACGAGTACATCTATCGCGCCGGCACCGAATTCCGCTCCGTGTATGCGGTGCGCAGCGGCGCCGTCAAAACCTTCGCGGTCAACGATCAGGGTGTGGAACAGGTCACCGGATTTTATCTGCCGGGCGAGATCTTCGGCATGGACGGCATCGCCCATACCCACCACATCAGCTCCGCCATCGCCCTGGAAACTTCCTCGGTGTGCGAGATCCCGTTCAACCGCCTGGAGGAGCTGAGCCTCTCCCTGCCCAACCTGCAACGCCATTTCTTTCAGCTGATGAGCCGCGAGATCATCAACGACCAGCGCTTGGTGGCCTTGATCGGCAAGAACAGCGCCGACGAACGCCTGGCCACCCTGCTGCTCAGCATTTCGTCGCGCAATGCCCAGCGGAGCCTGTCCGGTTTGCGCTTTCGCCTGCCCATGTCGCGCGCCGATATCGGCAACTATCTGGGGCTGACCGTGGAGACGGTGAGCCGCATCTTCGGTCGCTTCCAGAAACAGCGCCTGCTCAAGGTGGACAAGAAAGAGATCGAGATCCTCGACCTCGAAGGACTTCAGGAACTGGCCAACGTCTGATCCGGCGGCGCCGCCTCGGACCCGCGCCCCAAGGCAGCGAGCGCCGCCGCCAGGCCGGCGCGCCAGTCGTTCTCCAGGGGGCCGATCAGACCCGCGAGCTTGGTGCAATCGAGCCGCGCGTCCGCCGGGCGCAGTGCAGCCGCCCCGTAGGCCGCCGCGGTGATGGGCTCCAGTACCGGGGCTCGCGCCAACAGGCCCTGCGCCCCCGCGGCGGCGAAGATCGCCGCCGCGAATTCGCACCAGGTCACCGCCGGTGCGCCACCATAGTGATAGATGCCTCCCGGCGTTGTGCCGCCGGCGGCCAGCGGCGCCAGCATCCGCAGCAAGGCGCCGGCGATCGCGGGCGCATGGGTCGGCCCGCCGATCTGGTCCGCGACCACCGAGAGCCGTTCGCGCTCGGCGCCCAGGCGCAACATGGTCTTGAGGAAGTTGTGGCCGAACTGGCTGAATACCCAACCGGTACGCAATACCATCGCGCCGGGCGCGGACAGCGCCGCCCGCTCCCCGGCCAATTTGGTCCGCCCGTACACGCCGAGCGGATTGGGCACGTCGGTCTCGGCGTAGGCAGCGCCCTTGCGGCCGTCGAATACATAGTCGGTGGAGATCTGCAGCAGCCGGATGCCCCGTGCCCGGCAGGCGTCGGCCAGCACCCGCGGGCCCTGGGCATTGACCCGCGCGGCGAGCTCCGGCTCGGTCTCCGCGCGATCGACCGCAGTGTAGGCGGCGGTGTTGATCACCGCCCCGACCGGGTTGGCGTCCAGCCAGCGGGCCACCGCCGCGGCGTCGGTGATGTCCAGCTCCCGGCGCGGCGCGGGCAGCCAGTGGAGCCCGGCGACCCGGGCCTCGGCCGCGCGCAGGCGCAATGCCTGGCCCAACTGGCCATCGCTGCCGGTAATCAGCACCGTCAGCGGCCGGCGCGCGCTCATCGGCTGCGACCGAGCAGTTGGTCTAGCCCGGGATAACCCTGGTCCTTGGCCGACAGCAGCGGCGCGTCGATCGGCCACGGAATACCGAGGCGCGGGCAATTCCAGGCCAGTCCGCTCTCATCATCGGGACGATAGTAATCGGTGCACTTGTAGACGAAGTCGGCCACTTCGCTCAACACGCAGAAACCGTGGGCATAGCCGGGCGGTATCCACAGCTGGAGGTGATTGGCATCGCTGAGTTCGACGCCGACATGGTGGCCGCAGGTGGGCGAGGCCGGGTCGATGTCCACCGCCACGTCGAAGACGCTGCCGCGCGCCACGCCCACCAGTTTGCCCTGAGGCCGGGTGCGCTGGAAATGCAGCCCGCGCAGCACCCCGCGCCGCGAGCGCGAATGATTGTCCTGCACGAAGGGCTGTTCGATGCCGGCCACTTGCCGATAGCGCTCTGCGCTGAAGGTCTCGAGAAAAAAACCGCGCTCGTCGCCGAACACCCGCGGGCGGATCAACAGCACGCCGGGCAGGGCGGTCGCCATCACCTCCACGCGGTGCGCTCCTCTTCCACCAGGCGCAACAGATATTGCCCATAGCCCGTGTGCGCCAAGGTACGGCCCTCTGCGCTGAGCTGGTCCCGGGTCAACCAGCCGTTGTGGTACCCGATCTCCTCCAGGCAGGCGATCTTGAGCCCCTGGCGGTGCTCGACCGCCTGCACGAACATCCCCGCCTCGAGCAGGCTCTCGTGGGTTCCGGTATCCAGCCAGGCGAAGCCGCGACCGAGCAGTTCGACGTGGAGGTCGCCGCGCTCGAGATAGGCACGGTTGACGTCGGTGATCTCGAGCTCGCCACGCGCCGACGGCCGGATGGCGGCGGCGATGCCGATGACGTCGTTGTCATAGAAATAGAGCCCGGGAATGGCGTACTGGGATTTGGGTAGCGCCGGCTTTTCCTCGATGCTGACCGCTCGCCGCGCGGCGTCGAACTCGACCACGCCGAAGCGCTCGGGATTGGTGACGTGATACCCGAATATGGTGGCACCGCGCAGCCGGGACACCGCGCCACGCAGGGTGTCGGAGAAATGATGGCCGTAGAAAATATTGTCGCCCAGCACCAGACAGACGTTATCGGCACCGATGAAGTCGGCGCCGATCAGAAAGGCCTGGGCGAGGCCGTCCGGGCGCGCTTGCTCCGCGTAGCCCAGGCGCACGCCGAACCGGCCACCGTCGCCCAGCATGCGGCGAAATCCCGGCAGATCCGCCGGCGTGGAGATCACCAGAATGTCGCGGATGCCCGCCAGCATCAACACCGACAATGGGTAATAGATCATCGGCTTGTCGTACACCGGCAGCATCTGCTTGGAGACTCCCAGCGTGATCGGATGGAGCCGGGTGCCATTGCCGCCGGCGAGAACGATGCCCTTGTAACCGCTCATGATGCCCCTTGGTCGTCAGTTGCCGGTTTCGGTCCGGGTTCGCCCGCACCGAGCCGCTCCAGGCGGTAGGCGCCGGACAGCACGCGCTGCCACCAGTCGCGATGTTCCAGATACCAGGCCAGCGTCTTGCGCAGGCCGCTGGCGAAGGTCTCGCGCGGCATCCAGCCCAGCTCGTGGCGAATCTTGCCGGCGTCGATGCCATAGCGCCGATCATGCCCCGGCCGATCGCGCACGAAGGTGATCAACTCGCGGTAGCGCGCGACGCCGGCGGGCTTGACCGGGGCCAGTTCCTCCAGCAACTCGCACAGCATCTCCACCACCTGGAGGTTGGACAGTTCGCTGGCGCCGCCGATCAAGTAGGTCTCGCCCACCCGACCGCAGCGCAGCACCAGATACAGGGCGCGCGCGTGGTCCTCGACGTGGAGCCAGTCGCGTATCTGCGCACCATCACCGTAGATCGGCAGCGGCCGGCCCGCGAGCGCGTTGAGAATCATGTGGGGGATCAGCTTTTCCGGAAATTGCCGCGGCCCGTAGTTGTTGGAACAGTTGCTCAATACCACGGGCAGGCCATAGGTGCGCCCCCAGGCCCGCACCAGGTGGTCGCTGCCCGCCTTGCTCGCCGCGTAGGGCGAGCTCGGGGCATAGGGCGTGGTTTCGCAAAACGGCGGCGCGCCCGGGGCCAGATCGCCAAACACCTCGTCGGTGGAGACGTGGTGGAAGCGAAATGCCGCGCGCGCGGCGGCATCGAGCTTGCCCCAGTAAGCGCGCACCACTTCGAGCAGGGTGCCGGTGCCCAGCAGGTTGGTGGCCAGGAAGGCATCGGGGCCATCGATGGAGCGATCGACGTGGCTCTCCGCGGCCAAGTGCATCACCGCATCCGGCCGAAACTCGGCAAGGACCGAGGTCAGGGCGTCGCGCGCGCAGATATCGACCCGATGAAAGCGATAGCGCGCGCCGGCTGCGGCGGTGAGATCGGCCAGCGACTCGGGATTGCCCGCATAGGTGAGCTTGTCGACGTTGGCCACCTGAGCGTCCGTCTCGGCCAGCAACAGCCGCACCAGCGCCGAGCCGATGAAGCCAGCGCCACCGGTGACCAGGATGCGCCTTGCCGGCGCCGCGTCCGTCATCTGTGCCATCACTCCCGTGCCGAATCCGGCGCGCCAGCGCCGAGAATGCGTTGATAGAGTCGCCGGTGTTGCATCGCGATGGCGTCCCAGCCCCGAAGTCGCGCCCAGTCGTAGGCCGCCTGCCGTTGCCGCTGGCGGGCCGCAGCGTCCTCGCGCAGTGCCAGCAGTCGGGCGAGCCCAGCGCCGGCATCTTCGGCAAAACTCACCGCTGCGGCCAACTCCGCGGTCGTCTGCGCCCCGCAGCGGGTGACCACCAGGGCGCCATTGCCCAGCGCCGCGAGCAGGCTGCTGCGCCGCTCCGACGCGCCATCCGGGTAGGGCAGGTAGGCGAAGTCGGTGGCCGCCAATGCGTTGGCGACCTCGGTTTGACTGCGCTCCAGGTCCCAAACCAGCCGCGGCAGATCGGCATAGGACGCCCGCAGCCGCTGGCAATACCCCTGGTGCCCAGCGGGCACCGCCCCCAGGACGCGGAACCGCAACTCCGGCGCCCGTTGCGCCGCCAGTCGAGCGAGCTGGAGGAAGTCCTCCAGCCCGCGTCGCGGGCGGATTTGGCCAAAATAGCAGACGGCGTCGGGATCCCGAGAATCCCCACCCGAGTGCCACGGGATGTTGGAGCCGATCGGAATCACCAGGCTGCGGCGGCTCCAGGGGTACCAGCGGCGGTAGGCTTCGCGCTCCTGGCCGGTGGTCAGGATCAGCGCATCGACCCGGCTAAAGGCGGCCGCAGCCACCCGCCGCAGGGGGTGCACCTGCGAAAATTCATGCAGGGTCACCACCCGCCGCACGCCCGGCAGCTGCGCCGCAGCCAGCGGCAGCAGCGCGGCGCCGTAGCGCGCCATCGGATACTGGACGTGGAGCACCTGCGGCCGGAAGGCGCGGACTTCCGCAACCAGCGCCGGCACCGACAGCCTGCCGTGGCGCAGGCCCTGGGCACGACCCACATCGACGTCCGCAGCCGCCAGTGCCTGCCCCAGCCTGACGCTATAATCCAGCACCCCGCAGGAACCCCCGGATTCCGGGGCCAGCAACATCACGCGCACCCGCGGCCAGCCTCGTGCTCGCGCCACCGGCAGGTATCGGGCCGGCTCCCGGCGCTCAGGAATGGCGTTCGCGCAACCCCGCCAGGGTTCCCCGGAGCACCGCCCGCGCTCGCCCGAACTCGCCCCGCGCCAGGCGCTTGCCCAAGCGCAACGCACCGCCGATGAGGACCGCGCTCCAGGGGTGGGGAGCATAGCGAAACAGGAAACGCACCGCCGATGCGTTGAAATGCCGGTCCTTCTGCCGCAACCTGCGGAGCGACGCGCCCGGTGCGCGGTGCCACACCCGGCTGTCCGGCGCGACTCCCAGCTTCCAGCCGTGCCCGCGCAAGCGGAAGCACAGGTCGGTTTCCTCCCAATAGAGGAAGAAGCGCTCGTCCAGCAGACCGACTTCCGCCAGCGCCCGCGCCCGCAGCAGCAGGCTGGCTCCGGTCAGATAGTCCAGCTCGGTGCCCTCGACCGGCGCGAGGGCATGGGACGGGCAGCCGCGGCGCAGATCGACCCAGCCCCCGCCCCAAGCGAGGATCCGCTCCGGCGCGGCCTGATCGCAGATCACCGACCCCACCGCACCCAGCGCCGAGTCGCCCTCGGCGAGCTCGACCATCGCGGTGAGTGCATTGGCATCGACCCAGGTGTCGCTGTTGAGCAGCCACAGGTAATCGGCACCCCGCTCCAACGCCCGCCGGATGCCGACGTTGCAGCCCCCGGCAAAGCCCAGGTTGGCGCCGGTTTCCACCAGGTCGACCTCCGGATATCGGTCGGCGATGCAGGGCACGGAGTCGTCGCCGGAACCGTTGTCGACCACCACCACCTGGAAATTCGGATAGGCAAGTTGACGCAGCGACTCCAGGCAACCGAGTGTATCCTCGATGCCGCGCCAATTGAGCGTAACAATGCAAACCCGTGGCGCCATTCACCTTCCCAACCCACCGGCCGACGCACCGCGGCACCACCGGCCGCCCGTCGGCGCAAAGGCGCCATTCTAACGACCGGGCGCCACAAAGGGCAGACCGACGGACGGTTCCCTAGAGTGGGCCAGCGTCCCCGGCTTCAGCGCGGAGCGGTCCGGGACGGTCGGCCTGCCACTGGCGCCAGCAGCGCGCCACCAGCGCTTGCAGCTCGCGGCGGAACCGCTGGGCGGAAAAGCGCTCGGCGTGCGCACGGATGGCCGCGGTATCGAACGCAGCCTCATGTTCTTCGAACCGGCGCAATGCCCCCAGCAGTGAAGCGACCTCCTGGCGGGGAAAAAATATCCCGGTGGCCGCCCCCCCATCGCTCCGGGGCGCCACCCCGCGGCCACCACCGACCGCCACCGACCGGCTCGCCGCTGCCTCCGCTTCGAGGGGAATCACGGTCTCCCGTACCCCGCCCTTGCCGAAGGCGATCACCGGCGTGCCGCAGGCCTGGGCTTCCACGGGGACGATGCCGAAATCCTCCTCGGCGGCGAAGACGAACGCCCGAGCGTGGCGCATGTAATCGCGCAGGACCGCCACCGGCTGATAGCCCAGGAATTCGACGTTGGTGGGTGCCCGGCGGCGCAGGCGCTTGAGCTCCGGGCCGTCGCCGATCACCACCATGCGCCGCGTCGGCAGCTGCGCGAAGGCATCGACGATCAGGTCGATGCGCTTGTGGGGCACCGCGCGGGAGGCGGTGAGATAGAAATCCCCGGTGCGCGTCCCGGGCGCGCCGGGGGTAAAGGTGTCGACGTCCACCGGCGGATAGATCACCGTCGCCTCGCGCCGATAGATCTTGCGGATCCGACCGGCGATGAAACCGGAATTGGCGATCATGTGATCGACGCCGTTGGCAGTGCGTTGATCCCAGATCCTCAGCCGGTGCAACTGCCAACGCGCCAGCCAGCTCAGCACGCCCCGCTCCAGCCCGCTCTCGCGCAGACACTGGTGCTGGAGGTCCCAGGCGTAGCGCATGGGCGAATGGATGTAGCTGAGGTGCAACTGGTCCGGTCCGGTCAGCACACCCTTGGCGACCGCGTGGCTGCTGGAGATGATCAGGTCGAAAGCGGACAGATCGAGCTGCTCGATCGCCAGCGGCATCAGACCCAGAAAATGGCGGTAGTGGCGACGCGCGAGGGGCAACTTCTGCAAGAAGGTAGTGTGCACCTCCCGTCCGGCGAGGAAACCGCGCTGTTCCGGTGCCACCGCATCCACGGCGGTGAACAGGGTCGCCTCCGGGTAGATGTCCAGAATCTGTTCCAGCACCCGCTCGGCACCGGCGATCTGGGTGAGCCAATCGTGCACCACGGCAACCTTCATGATTTCGCCATCGCTCCCAACCGCTCGCCGTCAGCGGCTATTGTAGGTTGCGTCGCCGGGAAAGCCAGGACGACGCGGCACACCGACCCCGGCGGAAGCGCTCGATTCAACGCCACACCCGCTCGAACACCTGGATCAGCTGGGCCGGCGCAGGTCCCCCGTCCTGGTCGAGGTAGGCCTCGCGCAAGCGGAGTGCAACCGGCGCTGGCAACAGCTCGCCGGTCAGCAGGGTAGCGAACCGGTCACCCCCCAAGAGGCGGAATACCGTGGTCAGATACAGACGATCCAGACGGCCCGCCACCACCAGGGTGCGCAGCACCTCCGGACCGGCGATGGCATAGACGTACCGCAGGCCGCGCGCCGCCAGTTCCGGCAACAACTGCGCGGCCCGCACCGTGGACTGGCCAGCGACCACGACCTCGCAACCATGGGCTTCGAGCGCGCGACGCCGGGCGCCATCGGCCGCCGCGCCGGTCAGGATCAGCACCGGGCGCTCCCGACGCACGGCAGCCAGGGGTGCCGGCGGCAGATCGAGGCTCGCGCTGAGCACGGCAATGGCCGGTCGTGGCGGCAACCCCAGGCGGGCGCGAAAGTTGAGCAGGTCGGCGGGGGCATCTCCACTCAATGCAAAACCGGCCTGGGCGGTCCCCGCCCCCAGCTCGCGCACATAGCGGCCGCTGACCAGCAGCACATCGGCCTGCGCGGCGAGCTCGAGATACAGGCGCCAGTCGCGGGGATTGGCGATGGCCGCCGGCACCTCGAGCGACCCGCCGGGTTCGGCCGCGGTCGCAATGCGGCCGTCGAGGCTGGCCACGAAGTTGGCGTAGACGAAACAACCCTCCGGGCCGGGCACTGCGCCCGCGCGCCAGCACTCGTCCAGATAAAGCCCCTCCAGCTCCAGTGCCCGCGTCCCGGCGTCCGGGTACAGGCACTGCAGGCGCGGGCCGGTGGATGTCACGGTGTTCAGCGGGCGTCCAGACGCCGGGCAATCTCCCAAGCGCGATCGACGCGGTTGCGGCACTCGTCCTTGTACTCGAGCGCCTTGGCCGAACTGGCGTTGCCGTCAAGGCCGCGCTTGTACACGCCCTGCACGATGGCGCCGGAGCGAAACAGGTTGTAGGCCACGTAGAATTCCCAGTGGTCGATGCGCTCACGCCCGGAATCGGCGCAATACCAGGCGACGATCTCCTCCTGCGTGGGCACGCCCAGCTCGGCCAGCTCCGCGGCCGGACGGCGCAGGCTCACCTCGCCGTAGAAATCGGCGTTGTGCTCCATGCACAGGTAGCCGAGATCGGCGAGCGGATCGCCGAGCGTGGCCAGTTCCCAGTCGAGCACCGCCACCACCCGCGGCTCGGTGGGATGGAACATGATGTTCTGGACCCGGTAGTCGCCGTGAGCGATGCAGGTGCGGTCGCCCGGCGGAATATGCGCCGGCACCCATTCCAGCAGCCGCTCCATGCTCTCGATGTGCTCGGTCCTGGCGGCGGCATACTGCTTGGTCCAGCGCGCCACCTGGCGCTCGTAGTAGTTGCCGGGGCGGCCGAAATCGCCGAGCCCCACCGCTTCGTAATCCACCGCGTGCAGCGCCGCCAGTACCCGCACCAGATCGCGCCACAGGGCGCGGCGCTGGTCACGCGGCGCCTCCTCCATCATGGGCCGCGCGAAAATGCGCCCCTCGACCGCCTCCATGATGTAGAACTTGGTGCCGATCACACCGGTATCTTCACACAGCGCATACATGCGTGGCACCGGCACGGGAGTGTGTTCCAGCGCCTTCATCGCCCGGTATTCGCGATCCACCTGGTGCGCCGAGGGCAAGAGCTGTCCCGGCGGCTGCTTGCGCAGCACATAGCGCCCGGAAGCGCCCTCCAGCATGAAGGTTGGGTTGCTCTGCCCGCCCTCGAACTGCTGCACCCGCAGCGGCCCGGCGAAACCTTCGACATGCTCCGCCAGAAAGCGGGCCAGCGCCGCCTCGTCGAATTCGTGGCCCTTCCGGACCGGTGTCAGTTCCGCCATTTCTGTTTCCCCCAAGCAATCAGGCAAGCTTACCGGTTGAGTCCGGGGCCGGCAAAATGCCAGACTCGGGTTTTCCCCGAGCCTCGCCCATGACCCTGCGCAAGCGCATCGCCGTCACCCTGCCCGCCGGCCCGCGCGTCCCCGATACCCTGGCGCGCGTGCGCTGGGCCGAGGCCGCCGGCTACGACGACGCCTGGTTCGCCGACGCCGGCGCCCCGGATGCGCTCACCACCGCCGCGGCGCTGGCCGGCATCACCGAGCGCCTGCGCATCGGCGTAGCGGTGACGCCGGTGTTCACCCGCACGCCCGCGGTGCTCGCCGCCACCGCCAACACGCTCGGGCAATTGCGGCCCGGCCGCTTCGTGCTGGGGCTGGGCACTTCGAGTCAGACCATGATGATCGACTGGCACGGGGTCGCGTTCGAGAAGCCGCTGACCCGGGTGCGCAACACCGCGCTGCTGGTGCGCTCGATGCTGCGCGGCGAGAAATCCGCCTTCGATCGGGACGGTCTGCGCAGCCGCAACTACCGCCAGGAGCCGCTGGAAAATCCCCCGCCCATCTACCTCGCGGCGCTGCGCCCGAAGATGATCGAGATGGCGGCCGAAGTCGGCGACGGCGTGATCATCAACCTCTGGCCGCGCAGCGCGCTGCCGCGCATCCTCGATCACGTCCGCACCGGCGCCGCGCGCGCCGGCAAGGACTGGCGCGCGGTGGAGATCGTCAACCGCGCCATGGTGCTGGTGACCGATGACAGGGTCGCCGCCCGCGACCTGTTCCGCGCCGCCTTCGCGCCCTACTACGCCAATCCGGTGTACAACCACTTCCTCGCCTGGGCGGGCCATGCCGAGGCTGCCGACGCGATCGCGCAGGGCTGGGCGGCGCGCGACCGGGCGCGCCCCACGGCCGCGCTGAGCGACGAGCTGGGGGACGAGATCGCGGTGATCGGGAGCGCCGACGAATGCCGCGCGCGCATTGCCGCCGACGCAGAATCCGGCATCCACACGCAGATCATCGCGCCGCTCGCCGGCGCCGCACCGGAAGCGGTGGAGGCCACGCTCGCGGCCTTTGCCGCCGATCGCTTCCACTTCTGAACAGGAGGCGCGACGACATGGGCATCGGCGTGGGACTGGGTATGGCGCGGTTTCCGTTCGCGGTGACCGACAACTTCTGGCACTGGGTCGAGCTGTGCGAACGGGGCGGCGTCGATTCCCTGTGGCAGACCGACCGCCTGGTGTCGGAGGAACCCTTCCTGGAATGCATGACGGCGCTCGCCGCCATCGCCGGCGCCACCAAACACCTGAAATTCGGCATGAACGTGGCCTCGGTGGCGCTGCGCGATCCGCTGGTGCTCGCCAAACAGTGCGCCACCATCGACTTTCTCAGCGGCGGGCGGCTGCTGCCCGCCTTCGGCATCGGCGCCGACACCGCTCCGGAATGGGCCGCCACCGGGCGCGGCACCCAGGGCCGCGGCGCACGCACCGATGAAGGCCTCGACATCATATCCCGGCTGTGGCGCGGCGAACGGGTGAGCACGGACGGCGCGCACTACCGCTATCGCGACGCGGTGATCGCCCCCCTGCCCGTCCAGCAGCCGCTGCCCCTGTGGATCGGCGGCAGCAGCGAGGCGGCGATCCGCCGCACCGTGCGCTTCGGCACCGGCTGGCAGGCCGGGCTCGAATCACCGGCCGCCGCTGGCCGCGCCCGCCGGCGCATCCTCGCGGCCCTGGCCGAAACCAATCGCACCATCGACCCGGAGCACTACGGCACCGGGTTTTTCGTGTATTTCGGCTCTCGCGAGGATGCCGTGTGCCAGCGCGAGCTGCGCCGCTTCCGCCGCGCGGCACCAGCTGCCGACCTCGATCATCTGCTCGCGGTGGGCGAGGACGCGATTCTGGCCACCATCGCCGCCTACGCCCGCGAGGGCATCGCCAAGTTCATCCTGCGCCCGCTTGCCGAGACCGACGCCGAATTGCTCGATCACACCCAGCGGCTGATCGAGGCGGTATTGCCGCAGGTCGCGAAAATCTCCCTGCACACCGACTGAGACCGGCACCGCTCGCTCCGGGAGCCAGCTGGAGGTCCCGCGTCACACAACCGTCACGAACCGTTTTTAGACCTCGGTATCGTGCCCAACGCCGCCGCAATGCACGCTGTCCGAGCCGGATGAGTGCCGGCCTATCACAATGTAGATTGTGATCATGCAAGTCCGCACTGAAACCCCGGACAACGGCGTCGTGCAGGTATGCCTGAACGGCCGTCTCGACATCCTGGGCGCCCAGGCCATCGAAGTGCGGTTCACCGCGCTGACCGCGATTTCCAAGGCCGCCATCCTGGTGGATCTGTCGGAGGTGACCTTCCTCGCGTCCCTGGGCATGCGGACCCTGCTGACCACCGCCAAGGGCA